>WJKO01000066.1 GCA_014729055.1 Promethearchaeota archaeon
AAAATAATCTCAATCATTATCTTTATAATTCTGTGTTTTTTGGGTGTAATTTTCTTAATGGCAGCACCTGCAGATGAATCCGAGATGACGGGACGCCTAATTGTGGGAGTAGTTCTAATTGTATTCGCAATCGTGTTTTTAGCATTAGCAGCGCGGGGTATTGAATATGGTAATCTTAAAGTGAAGAAAATCCATAAGGTTACTGATGTCCAAAAAGAAAACGCCGAGAAAAATCTTGCAAATCAAATTATTTGTAAGAAATGTAAAAATGTAGTAAATTTAACTGATTATATGAAAGAACAAGACGTTATTTATTGTGAAAATTGTGGTAATGAGATAAAATTAGATAAAGATGGAATAGATTGGTAAAGAAGATTTTGCGAATAAATGATTAATGATAAATATAATGTAAATATAGGTGGAAATTTTAAATGAAATCCAGAAGAAAATTAGTTATTTCGATAATTTTAGTATCCTTAAGTCTATTTTGCGCTTTTTCTTTAATAAAACCAACTGGTGCGTATTATTCGTACTATTTTACTGTTGACAAAATGGAAACGAATGTTTATGTTCAATTGGATGGTTCTATTCTTATTAATTACGAGATTGACTTTACTAACGGTGCATATGCTCATGAAATAGATGTCGTCGATATAGGATTTCCAAACAAACATTATGACTTGGATAGTATAAATGCGTCCATAGATGGTATCCCCATTAGCGATAGCGACATTTTAGAATCTACTGTTATTGATATAGGTGTTGAAATATGGTTAGACGGTAACGAGATTTCAGCGGGGGACAGTGGACATTTATCAGTTAATGGCTCTAATCCGAAAATGGTCTATGGAGATTACGATAATAAAAGTATGGCATCAGTTGAATTTAGTCCAACATGGTTTGATGAATCCTTTTGCAGTGAATACGATTATTTAGAAGTGAATTTATGGTTTCCAGAAACTGTGAATATCAGTGCAGAGGGAATAACGAAATGGCACCATCCTGAACATGGTGATCCGACTGTGGGGTGGGAAAATGACTTAATGTATTTCCAATGGACTAAAACAGCGGTACCAATGCAACAGTACATGTTTGGTATATCTTTTCCAAAAGACGCTCTAAATTCAGATGCGGTAATTAGATGGCAGGCAAATCCAAGAATAATAAGAATTGTTGTGAATGTGTTAGTATGGATAAGCGGTATTAGTTTAGCTGTTGGAATTGTCTACTTCATAATTCGCTATTTCACGGTAACTAAAAAACGATATTATCCTCCAAAGAAAAGAACCGCTTCAACGACTGGTGGCCTATGTGTATGTGTTATATACATCGGCATATTTGCAGCGGCTGTATTATTCTCTACTTGGGATTCATGGGGTGATGTTTATGCAGTAATAGGATTCTTTATTATGGTTATTGGAGGATTCGGAATGCTTGGTTATTTTATATATCGATTAATACGAAGGCTCGGGCATCCATACGTAAAACCTGAATTAATGATTGAATCAGCGGGAGTAAAGAAAGGACTTTCTGTTGTAGAAGCTTCAATTATTAGGAATACCCCTCTAAATAAAGTCATCTTCTTGATAATCTATGGATTATTAAAAACGGGACATATTGAAATAAAAGAAGTAGAGCCTTTGCAATTTAATGTAATAAGTGAAGGAAAAGAAAGTGATTTGAAGTGGTACCACAAACGTTTCTTAGAATGTGTTAAGAAATCCGGTCCAGAGAAAGGACTGCTTCATGAATCAAAGCTTCGGAAATTGTTAATTGATTTAATTAAGAGAACTCATCGAAGAATGAAAGGCTTTAATCTTGATGCCACGAAAGCATATTATAACAATATAGTGAACCAAGCGTGGAATAAAGTGCGAAAATTACCGGAAAAGACCGACATTGAATGGGATAAAATTAAAGATGAATATGAGTGGTTAATTTCTGATGACTTATTCGAAGAACATTCAGAGAGGTATTTTGCACATAGATATATTTATCGTCCTCCATATTGGTACAGACGTTATTATTACTACCCATATTATTGGAATAGGGGTTATTATTATCACTATTATCCGACTTATGCTCCCTCAACTGGAACTGGTCCAAGAACTATGCCAAGCCAACATATCAACATTCATAGTCTATCAGATTCAATAGTTCGTGGTCTGGAAAACATCAGCAGTAAAATCGTAAACAATTTTCAAGATTTCGCTAATAATATTGTCAATAAAGTAAGACCTGTGGTGAAATCTTCTGGAGGAGGCCGCTCATATAGTGGCGGAAGCGGTTGTGCGTGTGCATGTGCTTGTGCATGTGCAGGATGTGCGTGTGCATGTGCTGGAGGAGGTCGATAATAATGGTAATGGAAAAAATTGATGATTTCATTAAAAAGATTGCAAATAAAGTAGGTAGCGTTTTTAAACCAGAGATAGAATTACAAGAAGGCGTCGATAATGTTCATTCGAAGGTTATTGAATTTCAAGATATGGGAAGACATAAATTTCATCTACGTATTTTAAAAGATGGAAGTGCTATACTCATAGTTGATGCACAATTTGTTGTTTATTTAAATCATACTGCCATGATATACATACATCAATTTCTAGATGGCAAAACGTTAGAACAAATAAAGGAATTTTTTGCAGAACATTATTATGTAGAACCCCATCGCGTTGAAAATGACTACCGTGAAATTATGGATAAGATTGCTACTTTAATACAAGTAGAAGATGGTACACCAATAAATGAACTCGGCTTTAAGATCAAGGGTCAAACAGTTAATGACTTTCCGTTTCGTGCAGATTTGGCAATCACTTATAGAAATGGAAAGCATGAATCATGCTTTGAAGCTCGTTCTAAAGATATGGAGGAATTAAAAACTGATGAAATGAAGAAAATCTTAGATAAACTATGGAAGTTGGGGGTACCAAATATAGTGTTTGTTGGTGGAGAACCGAGTGAGCGAGAAGATCTGATGGAATTAATAGATTATTCCGAAAAGAAAGGATTCGTTACAGGTCTAGTTACTAATGGAGTGAAGTTTTCCGACGAGGATCTCGTAAAAGAAGCAATCAATAAAGGATTAGATCATGTTCAATTGACTCTTCATTCTCATGATGAGAATTTCCATAATAAGGTAGTGGGATCATCGACTTGGAGGAAAACAGTAGAAGCAGTTAAAAACTTTGAAGGAGCAGATATATTTTTCATAGTTCGTATAACTTTAGCAGAATATAATAAGCAAAAGATAATAGATACAGTCAAGTGGTTACATGAAGATCTACATGTGAATGAGATTGCTATCAATGCTTTGATAAATTTCCCAGACGGCGTGCGATACAAGCATGGAGTTCCCAAAATTGAGATAGAAAATTTGTTGGCAAGATTGTTTTCTTTAGCAGATGAACTCGGAATAAATATAAGATTCTATGCACCAAACCAATATCTTATTACTAATGCCATAGAGGTTGGCTTAGGTCCAAAGCAAGGTTCTGCGGGTGTTACAAGCATAACAATCGAACCGAATGGTGATGTTATTCCTTCTCTTGCATATTTGAAATCTGTCGGTAATATTTTAAAAGATGATTGGCATGATATTTGGTATTCGAGATTATTTAAGAATATTCGAAAGAGCGAATATACATTGCCAAATGTCGAGGAGGCGGATCTTTTAACAATATGCGGCGGGGGAACGCCGTTAGATCTTGATTAATATTTTTTTTTATACATTTTAGAAGATAGCGGGTTTTCTCATGAAATTCTTTAAATCTAATAAATCTAATAAATCTAATAAGTTAAATAAATCAAAATCAAATGAAAATGATAATAATTTAGTTATTTCTAAAATCATTACGCTTGGTAAATCAAGAGATCATAGATTTCATCTACGCTTTCTTAGAGATGGGCGTGGAATCTTAAATATTGATGCAAAACATATTATCTTTCTGAATGAAACGGCACGTTTATATTTTTATCTCTTTATTTCTGGTCATTCAATGCGTAAGATTCAGCGAACTTTTATGAATACATTTCGAGGAATCACCAAACAGCAAGTAGCATCTGATTGGAAAGACATAATGAAGAAGATAACACAAATCATTGAAGGAGAGAACTTATGTCCTGTTCACGATATAGGATTAATCCCGAAACCTGCCTATGAGGATGTTGGATTTCCGCTACGAGTGGATCTGGCAATTACATACTCATGTAACAACTTATGCCCACATTGCTATGTACCCAAGGACATTTTAAACAATTTCCCTGATGAATTAGATTTGGATAAAATGAAATGTTTAATGGACAAATTATGGGACTTGGGAGTCCCGCATATTGCTCTGACAGGTGGAGAAGCAACAACTAGACGTGATTTTATCGATCTAATAGAATATGGTCAGAATAAGGGTTTTGTAATGGGAATTATTACCAATGGGCGACTTTTTTCTGATGAGGAACTTGTAAAAACGTCAATTCAGAAAGGTTTAGATTATGTTCAAATTACAATTGAATCACATGATGCTGAGATTCATGACAAAATGCAAGGTGTTAAAGGCGCGTTTAAAGAAACAGTGCAAGCGATAAAGAACTTTATGAACAAGGATATATTTGTTCTGACAAACACAACGATTTGTAGGGAAAATCTGAGCGATATAGATAAAACAATCAAATTTCTATATGACCTCGGTATTCGTGCATTTGCGATGAATGGATTAATATACAGTGGAAGAGGGGCAGAATTACAAAAAGAAAAACAGAATTTTTTGTTAGAATCTGAACTGGAAGGTGTTATTGACAAAATATATTCTTATGCTGATAGTCTTGATATGCGATTTATATGGTATACACCTACGCAATATTGCGTATTCAATCCAATCGAAATGGGATTAGGACCTAAACATTGTTCCGCGGCAAATATGAGCATTTCAATACAACCAAATGGTGATGTAATCCCATGTCAGTCTTATTTTCAAGCAGTTGGGAATATCTTAACTGATTCGTGGGATGAGATATGGAATTCTGATCTCTTTAAATCTATACGTAAGCATGATTTTGTTGAAGAAAAATGCAAAAAATGTGAGTTATTGGAGATTTGTGGAGGAGGATGTCCTCTATATATAAAGGAAAAAAGCGTTATTCCAAGTCACATGAGTCATCTATAATCTATTGCAAAATTAAAAAACCTAAAACTAATGTGGGGTAAAATACTTGGGAGAGAAAATAGACTGGCATGATAGGTTTACTCATCAATTAAAATGGACAAAATCATTTCGAGAGCGGATTTATAAGAAATTAAATTTTGGTAAATTAACGAATCTATTGGAAATAGGATGTGGAACTGGAGCTTTATTATTAGAGATTGGTAGTAAATTTAATTTAAAACTACACGGCATTGATGTTAATGCTGCTAGAATTAACGCTGCAAACCAGAATCTGAAAAAGAAGAAGATCAGAGCAAACTTATATACGATGGATATAAAAAAGAATTCGTTTAAGGATGCAACATTTGACGTTATTGTGTGTAATTTAGTTTTCCTATGGATGGATGAGTTGGATATAGTTTTCCAAGAGATTCATAGAATTCTAAAGAGAAATGGTTTTTTGATAATATTTTGCGAACCCGATTACGGGGGCCTAATTGAATATCCTGATACGGGCTTGAAGAGTGCCTTAATAAAGAATCTACGTGAATTAGGTGCAGATCCCGAAATAGCGAGGAAGTTAGGCAGTTATTTCTGCCAAAATGATCAGTTCAGTTTATTTGATCAATATATCATAAGTGTTCCATGGATTTCTATCTCGGATGAGATGAAAAATAATATGCTGAAGGAACTATCTTTTTTTGATCAAATACTGGAAATTGGTACATTCAACAGAGATAAAATGAAGCATGCAATTAAACAAGGAAGCTACTTTCTATTTAATCCTGCATTCAGTTTTATTTTATCTAAGAAATAGTAGTCTTTAGTAATCTTTGTTGCAAGGATTTAACCGAGAATCTGTTTTATTTTATCTTTCAATTGGGCGCGTTTTTGTTCATCTTTTTCAAGATCTGCTGCTTTCATCAAGTTTTCAAATAATTCCTTCTTCCCTTTGAAATTATTTTTAATTAATTTCTTCACATGCTCATTTTTGGGCTTTAATAGAAAGGATTTGGCAACGGCTACTTTCCCAATGTTACTTAAAGCTCTAGCTGCTTTTTCCGCGACATCAAGATATTTATCATTTAGTTTGTTGATGAGCGCGTCTATAGCTCTTGCATCTTTTATCTTTCCTAAAGCAATAGCTGCATCTCGGCGTACATACCAGAGAGGGTCACTCAATGCCCTAATAAGAGCTGAAGTTGCTTTTTTTGATTTAATTTTTCCCAATGCTAAAGATATTGCACATCTGATTTGTGCTTCATCATCATCATATTCGGCAATTAAAGCGCCGACCGCTTTTTCGTCTCCCAAATCACCTAACGCTTTTATTGCTTTGATTTGCACATCGTGATACTTCATTCCTTCTTCTTTTAAAGTATCCGTTACTTGTTCTTGGTCTACATCTCTCTGTGCTCCTGAACTTTTATATACTTTAGCACCTCCCCCTTTTATTAACCTTAAGAGAGGTTCTATTGCACGTTTATCTTTCAGTTTTCCTAAAGCCCATGCTGCATTCTGTCTTACGTAGTAATCCTCATCGTGTAAAGCTTCACAGAGCGCATTCAAAGCGGATTTGTCTTTTATTTTTCCCAAAGCTCTAGCGGCGTTGTTTCTTACGACTTTATCGTCATCATTTTTTAGAAGATCTATGATCTGAGGTACTGCAGCCTTTACGTTCATCTCTCCCAAGTTAAATAACGCCTTCTTCTTTGCTTGAGTATCTCCTTCTTCAAGATCAGAGATCCAATTTTTGGCGTTTTCTGATAACGATAAGTCGACCATGTTAAATCATTTTTTTTGTTTCTAAAGATAATTATGTTCTTATTTTTTAATTATCTTATTTTTTAATTATCTTTTTCTCAATTTTTATATCAATTTTTTGAATAAACTGTTTGATCAATTTTTTCAATAAATCTCACCAAGATTTTCTTATGAAACTTTTTACATACAAATCAAGAAAAATCTTGCTCATAATTCTATTCAGTGGAATATTTTTGGGATTTTTCTCAATTATTTATTTCCATTATATTCTGCCGAATTCTTACCATTATAATACATCATTTGAAACGGAAGTTACGATAGATGGAACGGTTACGAGTTTTTCAATTGATGGGATGGTTTATGAACCAAAAAAGGGGCTATTAACTGATCAAGACTCTGAGAAAAGACCTTTGGCAGTTTTGATTCACGGATTCGCTATGAGTAAGGAATTTATGCGATCAATAGGCATTGAATTGGCAAGAAGAGGCATAACAAGCATTTCAATAAGTATGCCAGGTCATGGATTTTCCGATGCGCCTTATTACTTTACAAATGTTTCAACGCAAGCTGCGATTGATGCAATCGATTATATGATGAGTGAAAATTCTAGATTACATTATAACATTGATGAATCCAAGATCGGCTTGATTGGACATAGCATGGGGGCAATGACGGTTATTAAAGCAGGATTTTTAGACTCAAGAGTTAATTACACGATTGCTATCGCCCCACCATCAGGAACTTCTGATTTTTTAGCTGAAAATGATAATTATGAGTTAAGCTTCGGTGGAGACATGAGAGAATGGGTCGACCTAACAAAGCCATCCAATCTATTACTTATCAGGGGTGAATGGGATGAGGCTGTTTATGAGTTAGATGCACAAAGAATAATGCAAAATGCAACTGGAGAATCATCAATCGAACCTGGAATATTATATGGTGATTTTTCTTCGGGAACAGCGCGTCAATATAATCGCTATCCTTTTATGGATCACGCGACCGAATCATTTGATCCCAGATCCGTTACGGACATGATGAAGTGGATTGCAAGTTCATATAATTTGTCTTCAGAGGAATTTAATGGCGATCTAAATGTATATCCTGCTATGATTCGACCATTATTATTCTTGATATCGATTGTTTCGGCTTTTCTGTTATTTATGCCATTAAGTAGTTATTTGGCAGAGAAATTGTTAAAGAAAACACCATCTCAAGTTGAGAATGAAATTCTTTGTTTAGGAGAACAATCAAAGACAAAAACCGATAAGCAATCAAATCGAGATGACCTAAAGAAAATCTTAAAAATCTTGGGAATATACTTCTTGTTTGTAACCGTTATTCCAAGTATTATAGGGCAATTTATTTCATTTCATTGGACTATCAGTAATTCTATGATTGCAGACGCTGCTGTGCCAGTGTTCTTTATTTCTGGTCTATCCGCGCTCTTGATACTGTTAATTGATAGTAAAACAAATAAATTAAAGCTAGATCTAAAAAAATCGTTAAAAGAAGGAATATATCATGGATTTACGAGGAATGCAAAATATATTCTCTATTTGTTTATAACATTGATATTTTCTATCGGATTAGTTGTTTTATTTTGGACACTAGGACTTTTCAATATGGCAATTCCTCCTTATAATTTGTTTGCATGGATTTTATGCATCTTAATGATTGTTCCTATTAGTTTCATAAACGATCTGCTATTAAGACGTGAGATCTATAAGATTATGAGAAAACGGACCACCAAATGGAAAGCAAGATTAATAACGCCTATAGTAATAACCTTGACTACTGCGTTTTGTTTATCGATAACTCTGGCTGTAACCGTAGGAGCTCCGATATTAGAGGGAATATTACTCAGTTTCATATTCTGGTTTTTCATCGTCTTTCTTTCATTATTTATTATAGATTTTCCATTTGCAAGTTGGAGTTTTTACGCGGAAGGAACTATTTATGCCTCGACATTGATACCACCTTTGTTTTTGTCGTTCATAATTTTTATTTTTCCGATAGCCTCCATGACATAGAGATATTTCGTTCCTACCATTTCTTTTTTTTTGTTTTTAAAATAATCAGAGAATAAAGTTATAAAAGTATGAGAGACTAATTTAAAATAAGAAATTACAGAAAATTAAACCCTAATAGGTGTAAACTCGAGTGTCGGAACCGACAAAAAACTATATATTAAAGATTTGTTGTTGTGGAGATGGGTCTGTGGGTAAGACCTCTATGGTTTTGCAGTTCTGCGAACGAAAATTTCAAGAAAATTACATTATGACAATTGGGAGTAATTTTGCTGTTAAAGAGATGGATCTTCCAGAGATAAATACGTTTGTTAAATTACAGATTTGGGACTTAGCGGGACAACAACATTTTTCATTTGTTCGTCCGCCGTTCTATCGAGGTGCTTCTGGAACCGTTATGGTCTTTGATATTACAAGAAGGGAGAGTTTTCAACATATTCTCGATTGGAAACAGGAAGTTGATCAAGTCATCCCAGACAAACCTTTCATTATAGTTGGAAACAAGATCGACCTTGCAGATGAAAGAGTAGTATCTAAGCATGAAGGAGAGGAGTTAGCTAAATCGTTAGGGGTTCTATACTACGAGACGAGTGCAAAAACTGGAGAGAATCTCAATGTAGCATTTCGTAAGCTAGTAGATGAGATTCTTTCAAAAACTAACACTTAGAAAACTAACTTCTAAAATAGATAAAATTTTTTTCTGCTGTATCTTTCTAGATCGTAACTAGTTAAATAGCTGTGTTTTTTCATGGATAACTTGAGAAAAAAATGTCATCAGAGAAAATATTATAATCAGATATTTGGGTTATTTGTTTTATCAATTCTATTAAATCTATCTATAATTTCTCAAGTGGATCTTAATTTGGATCCTTTTACAGAGGATGATTTTGATTCTGAAGATAAGATTAATAGCTTTAGTGAAGTTGAAGTGGCAAAATATGATACAATTTCGAACAATGGGACAGAATTGAACGTCACGGGTTTAGTTAAAGCCAATAATACTGAATCAGCAACTTATATGAATGTCAATAATGGTTATGACTATGGTATTTCAGTACCCGATAAAGGATCAATAACTGAAATGAATTTTACACTAACGAATCCAGAGAAAATAAATCAATCCTCGATTGTTGTGAACGATACTCTTAGCAATCAGCCAAGCTATAACATTGCTTATGAGGACGAAGAATATATTGGACTAAACTCAACTTTCACTGTTGAGGCAGAAAGTGTAGATCTGTATCCGTTAGGAAATATAAGCATCCATGTTAACTCTAGCGAAGAGATTGAACCTAATTTCTATCTAAACTATACAGACGGAGATGGAATTTATTCATTTAATGTATCACGCGAGAATATTGGAGATCTTAATGTATCAATAAAATTCTATTACGAAAATGATACATTGTATTCAACTGAAATTGTTATAGTTTCTTTCTATGATTTTTCTAATACCACAATAAATTCAATAGAGTATTCAATCCAATATACTCATCAAATGTATTTGAATCAGACTGGCACCATTTTAATAGACTCTACGGATGGTTCAATAGCAACAGTTGGTGATATTGATATTCAATGGGATAATGTTCAAAAATGGAGTTTTACTGGAGATGGTATTCATCAAATCGAATATTATAATGATTCTATCGGTATTCACCAAGTAAATGTCTTAATCTATACTGTATCTGCCAATCTTTACGCAAATGAAAGCTTTGATGTTGAAATAATTCCAAGATCAAATACTTCGATTGAAAATTATTCATTTGGAGATTTATATTACAACATCACATATAATTCGGATTCTAAAACAGGTCATAATGCCTCAATATCTTTGAAAACTATTGATACGACTTATTATAGTCATGGAGATATTAATATAACGATAGAAAACGCCGATGAATATTATTATGAAAATCAGAGCGGTGTTGGGGAATATATCTTCAATGTAAAGCGCAATACCGCGGGCTCAGTTAATCTCGAATTCAAGCTTTATAATTCTACTTCCGATTTGAATATTACAGAGTCTTTTAGCATAATATTTTTTGAAAACTTTAATGAACAGACTGTAAATGGAATTGAGTATGAAATCAAGTATCCTGCCAATTGTTATATAGGATTTAACGGCACTGTATATCTAGATATTAATGATGGAACCAATTTAACCGTAGGTAACATCGGATTATATTATGATAATATATTAAATAATACTTTTAATGGAGCCGGCAATTATGAGAATAATATTACAGCAGATACTGCGAATATAAAAACGGTCAAATTTGAGTTTAATTATACACTAAACGAATGGTTTTATAACCAGAGTTTCTTGATCAACTTCGCTTCCAAGCCGACTAACTATGGAACACCCATAATTCAAGAGAGTATACAAGAAAGTGGCTTGAACACTACAACAACAGATCCCAATAATATTAATAGATGTCGAGCCATTTCTATGGAATTTACGTTAATAGAACCAACCAATATTACCGGGTTTACATTATTTTGTGAGTCAACTGTTATTTATGGCGATCTAATCTTTGATCTGCACGAAAACAACTATGCGGGTTCTATCTTACAATCCGAAGTATATCCCACTGTGAGTTTTACTAACGCTGATTGGCATACTTTCAATTTTGAGACAGAAACGCTATCCGCAGGCACATACTGTTTAGTAATTAATGGAACTCAATTATCTGACCTCTTAGACGTCGATTACGACTATTTTGATTGGTATTGTGCTCCTGGCAATAAAAGTTCTCATGATGCATTTTTCAAGGTTTGGGGACAGCCGTGGACTCATCTTGATCAAGATTATTTATTAAAAATAGAATACCAAGAATGGGTAACGAGTTCTTTCAATGAAGTAAAAATTAATGGCACAGTAGACGGATTAGAAAAAGAATACGATATTATCGATTCAAATGTGGCAAAAATAAATTTCACAGAAGAAGGACCTTGGACGCCCGATATAGGGCAAAATTCGATAATGGTCTCGTTTAATTCAAATATTACATGCAAGGTAGATTTCCAATTAAATGCAAGTTATGATGTACTGCAAAAAACTAATAAGTCCTATTATGAGATAATTGATACTGACGGAATAGAACCAATTGAGTGGGATTTTATATTCCCGGGTAGTGAACTAAGTAATATCAATATACAAAATATGGATGTTTATGATTATCAAGCGGAAATCCAAATTCCCGAAAATTGGTATGCATTGAATGGATCTTCAATTGGATACTCCGAAAACTATGGAATAGAAGCAGTTATTAGTTTAAATACCTCAGCAGCACAATTAAATTGGAATTTTGAATCACTTTCCTCCGTAGTTGATTCAGACATTGAAATTAAAGAACTAACGATCTCTGGTATAAATGAGGTAGGGAGGGGAGAAGATGTTACGGTTTATGGCACTGTTCCAGATAACTACAGAGATTATTATGCAAATGTATCAATATGGCATAATGACGATCTAAACTATACAGATTCAATTATAAATAATACGCTAGAGTTTCGCTTTTCTACTTGGTCAGTTCCGTCTGATGCACCTCCTGGAGAATATGAAGCATATATTTATTGGTGTAATGGAACTGACATTGCAATAATGGCAACAAACTTTACCGTTAAATTAAAAGCATCTTTTACTGGAATGCACCAATATGGAGATATATATTATGAACACAATAACACATTTAATTTTACGTTTACGAACTATTTTACACAACAGCCTATTAACGATGGGATAATAACGACCAATTGGACCACAAATTTATGGTCATTTGAACGCCCCTCAGATGGATTATATAGTATCGAATTTAATACTACGGGATTAGAAAAGGGATCAAGAAGAGATGTCAATATTACTATTAGTTCAACACTGTATAAAAACGAGACTGTAATTTTTCCAATATTCATATTAGTCAATACTAGTGTCGTTATAGATCCCAATTATGATGAGTTTTTTCCCGAAGTTAACCAAACGCTTGAATTTCATACAGTGTTTTACTCAGAATTCGATATGTATGGTGTGAGGAATGAGTCAAGTAACGCTATATTCTCAGCAAAGATTGGTTCAATCCAAATGCCGATTTATATTACGGAAGAATTTGAGCCATATTATTATTCTTATACACTTAGGATAAATTTAACTGATTTTCCATTAGTACCTCAAATTGGGAATTATAATCTACTCCTAAATTTTCAGTACCGCAATACCTCAATTCATTATGAAACGCAGAATATATCCATTCAACTACATATCACGCCTCAAATTGCATATTTAAATATAAATTCCACTAGTGCATTTATCGATACGGATGTACTCCACATATATGATTATATTGGAACTGAATCGCTTGAAATTGTGGCAAATTTAACGAAAAAAACCCCTTGCGGCTGTAATGATTTTGAAATAATACCGCTAAACAATGCTACTATCACAGCCCAATTGACGGGCCCTGGTGTTATTACACCAATCGATTATTTAATGGAATCAATAGGAAGTGGATTTTATAGAAACTATTTTGATATTTCTCAATTAACCCCAAATAAAATATACGAAATTAATCTCACCCTATTTGCGACAGATATTGAGAATGTTTCTAAGATTATAGAATTTCAACTCATTCAAAAATTGGACACATTCATAAATTTTAACAACATTCCCAATAATATTAAGCAATTTAATAGAATACCGATATCTGGGGATGTCTATGTAATTAATGGATCAGTAAATCAACCTATAATAAACCAAAAAATAAGAATTAGTATTACATATACAGGAATTAGTGACACATATACTGATATTTACTATGTTTTAACCAGTTCTACTGGATCATTCTCCTTGAATAATATTACCGCTCCAGATGCAGATGATTATCTTTCAATGATAATTACAATTACCTTAGAAGAGGGAAGATATTTTAATTCGAGTCAAGTTTCTCAAGGAACGAAGATCAATAAGTTTCTATTTTTAACGAGCATATTAATTGCAATTGCATCGATAGGCATCGGAATGTTTTTAATGTTCATTTTTTACAGATACTACTTGCCCAAGAGGAGAGGAATTCCTCGTGAATTAATTGAACCAGATATTCTTCGACAAGGGAGAAAAATTAGTAAGGAAAGAGAACAACTAAAATCTAAGTTAGAAAATTACATAAAAG
>WJKO01000687.1 GCA_014729055.1 Promethearchaeota archaeon
AGTGAATTGATTCATTTATATAAAATCTCTTCAGAATCTACTGAAAAAGATGGAGTCCCAAGTGGGCTTGCGGTATATCCGAATGAAAAGGTATTTCACGACTAGTTATAACATTAATTTTTCCTATACATGTATTTTTATTCCCTATTTTTTTGTCTTTTTTGTAATTGAATCCTTTATGAAAATATTTATATATTTCGTAGATCTAACAATATGTAGATTTAACAACATTGATAGATCTACAAATTAAGGAGATTAATAATGAGTGAAAAAGATTCCGAAAAAACAGCAAAAAATGGAGAATTTAGCGAAGAAAGTCTACGTGAAATTGCAGTTGAAATAGTAAAACGCCGTCTGGCTCTTAAAATTCATTGGACTGCGTATTTAATAGTAAATATTGGTTTATTTATTATTAATATCACAGTTGATGATTCCTATATGTGGGTATGGTGGCCAATTACTGGTTGGGGTATTGCTGTCTTAACCCACAGCTTTAATTATGTCAGTTATCGTAGAGGATTATTCAATTCTGCGCGAACGACTCTGCTATGGTATCATATTTTCTTTGCTATTCTTATATCTGCGTTTCTACATTTTATTGATAACTTTACAGGAAGTACAACATCCCATTGGTGGTACTGGCCCGTTATACCCATTCTACTTTCGGCTATTGTCAATATAATAACCTATTATGTTTTCAAACCCAAAAAGAATGAAGATACGCGTAAATCATACATTGACAGAAAGGTTGATAGAGAAATGAAGAAATTAGGGATTTAAATGTGATAAATATGTTTTGGTTGAGTAAAAGAATAACAACGAATAATGGAGAAAAACTCGGCGTTAGTTCTATTGAATACATAATTCTAGCACATTTAAGAAGAAGAGAATTGATAAACGAAGATAAGATTGGACAATATGGAAAGGAACTTATAGATGATTTGAATGATATGTTTCGAGGGTCGTGGGAAGCTCAATCTGGAACCATATATCCGATATTAAGTAAATTAGATAGACAGAAAGATTATTTAATAGGAGTAAATAAAAAAACACCTCTTGGTCCTGTAAAAAAAGTCTATACTCTTACTGATAAAGGTCGATCTTTAATCGATCAAATTATCAGAGAAAATTACGAATCGGATTTAGAGTTTTTAGAACAATATCAAGAAATGCTTAAACCGTTCATCGATTTCTTTAAGGAACATCCGATTGAAGAATCAGAACAAACAGAAGGCGTAAATGCCTCAGAAGATGCAGATCATATAATCTGTTCACATTGTGGTACTCCAGCAGATGAAAATGCAATCTATTGTTCGTTATGTGGTTCTGAATTGCACTCAAACGAGGATAGCAATCAATCTTCAATAGATTAGAGTTCCAAATTTATCAAAATCTATTTTTTCTTTTTTTTCCTTTTGCTGCGATACAAGATTAAGAAGCATTTTAAATCTTCGAAGATCTGTTGAATTAATAATTAAGACGTTTGTGTGATATTCTTTGATAAGCATTGGGGCAAATGGATCCAGAGGAAATTTTGTACCTTTGCCTAGATGAGATTCGATCGATGTAGAATATCCTGTTTCTTTCATTAAAGCGGAGAGATTCGATGCACTTATCTTTCTAATTTTACGTCCTTGACTTTCAATATAATCAATATCTTTAACGAGGAAGATATTTTCTATTCTTAATAGATTTCCGAGATAGATAGAGATTGAATCGGAGGTAACACCCCATGAATGCTTTAAATCATCTTTTTCTCTAAGTAAGGGTTCACATTTCAAAATGAAAATACCAAATTTATCTAAATTGTTGAATGTATAATCGGACTTTAGCTGAATTGGTATATTCTGCTTGCTCTGGTACTTGATTTTATTTAGGATCTGGTATAATTTTTCGGCATTTTGATCCATTAATTCAATTGCTCGCCAGTGATATTCGTCATTTTTTGAATCTTTGTTTGGATCGCACTTATAAATGTTTCTTAATCCTTGAACTATGTTTCCTCCACCAGGAATGAGAAAAAACCTAAGTTTTAATTGCTGAGATAAGGTGACAAGTTCTGTTAAAAAGGAATTATTTTTCGATAAATTATTTATAATGCAACTACCGAGTTTCATACATATTTCTCGTGTAGCCATGACGTTTTATTCCTCTTTGACATTATCATTTTGTTCTTTTTTAATCAGCGCATCCCGTTCATAGAGGAAATGATCAACCAAGCTCTTTAAGTACACAACACCTAAACATATCGCAGTTGAGACTATATGTTCAATCTCGGAAAGTTCACAGATGAATATTTGTTTTTCTTTTATACCGAGTTCTTTTAATGCGGGTTCCAATAATATTTTAGCTCCAAGTCCCGTTATATTGAAGCGTAGGCGACTTTTAGGCACTATAAATCTCCTTATAAATTTGTCAATTGCTCTCGTTATAGCATCCTTGACTAATTCTTTTTGTTTTATATATAAATCATGAGCAATTTGGTCAAGTTCTTCACGTGTAATCATGTCTGGGTCTCCGCAAATAATCCTCGATAATCTTGCATAACAATTCTGTAAGTCTTTTCCCCGTCCGTCTACTGTATCACATGTGTATTGTTCCTCGGAAATTTCTCCCAATATCAGATATACGTCAGCCATTAGCGCAAATTCTTCAAAAGACATAGGACAGAGTGAATTTCTGAATGGCACATTATATGCTACTGTGGAAACTGGTGGTCTTAAAATCCCTGTATAGAAGAGTTCGTAGTTCAGAAGTCTATCTACATCATTTTTTCCTATTGTAACAGGAATGCCATCTTTAATTGGAATGAGATCTAAGGTAGTTGAACCCATGTCAAGTAATATACCTAATTTCTCTCTCTCGCCTAGCACTAAACTGGTTGAGACCCAATTTGAAGCCGAAACAGACAAATAATCCTCGATTGCATCCGTAATTTTAATAAAATTTCCATGTACATTAATAAACCTGACTTCTGATTCATTAAAGACTTTTCTTAAGCTATCACATATTGTAACGATACCCTCTTTTTTTGTGTAAAATGCATCACTTAATTCGGCCGTTACAGTGACAACAACATGATAATTCGGTTGCAGTCGGTTATTGTTATCGTCTGTAATTATTTTTTCAATTTCGGTCTTTATCTCCTTTAATACGTGATTAAAATCTTCTGTCTTTCGATCCCAAAATGGAAAGAATTGTATATCAGAATACACGTGGGTTGAAGAGCTAAGTATGTTCTTATACGAACTAATAAGATTATCTTCCGATTTTTTAATATATTCTTCTAAATCCAATTTTAGAAGAGATACTTTGGTATTAGCCCCTCCAATATCAAGGCTTAAAATAAATCTACATGTATCTTTTTTGATTTTTGACATTTTTTGCATCCATTATTTACGAAAATTTATTTTAGAAAAATTGTCCTAATTTATTTAAAGATATATTTGATTAAAACTATTTTTTTTTGCTTTTTGGATTAATTTGATAAAATTCTCAAATCGATCTCCCCTTATAATTTCTTCTTCAATAATTTCTAAAAGAGACTCTATTGATTTAAAGAGCATTCCCATAATTTCTTCCGGATTATATGACTTCTTGTCGGAGTTATCTTTTATATGGTAGTTATTTGACTCATCCATATCGACATTGCTCTTAATAAATTTCACAAATGAATAGACATGCCTATCGGGATAGATATCTCCGTTATTATCCTCAGAACTAATTTTAACCGAGGATTTTAGGGACATTAGGCGCTCGGTAGCACTTTCTCTATCGATGATGCCATTTAACTGTTCTCTTAAAATATCTCTTATAACATCTTGGATCTCCCCTCTCTTCGGATTTATTATGTCAATTGGATATTGCTCAAGCAATTCAAAATAGGGTGTTATAGCTTCTTCAAATATATACGATAAAATTTGCTCAATTCTTTTGGATTCGATTGATTTCACATCGGAATTGATGTTAATTTTATTTCTGATTACCTCTTTCATATAATCTATCATTTCAACAATCTTTTTAGTGGTCAAAATTGTCGTAAAGTAACCAAATATTGATGATACTATAAAATCACGAATGCATGGATTTACTGCCATTATATTAAGTTCTCTTTTTAGAAACTTTTTTATCTCGTCTAACGAGACACGTTTTTCCAAGGAATTCCTTAATAGATCAATTAACTGCATCCGGAATTCATTAATCTCTGCATATGAAATCCTTGTGGAGTAAAGTAATGTTTTAAGTAAATTTGACAAGACAACTTTATCAAAATAGGTTGAAAGGATATATGCATTTATGATGCTCTCAAAATCGTTTCCTTTCGCATAATTTGTTTCGAATTTCATTAATTCCTCTACTGAAAATAGTCTATATAGGCGGATTCTAAGATAGATAATTAAGTTGAATAAATAATCAACCATTATTGTTTTAATGAAAACGAATTGAGAGCAGAGATCAAAGATCTCTCGTCTTAGTTGTTCCTCTTTCAAGTTATTTTGGAGAGATTGCAAGAATATTTTTTTTAGATTGGTTCGGAATTTAATTATTTGTTTAAGATCATTAGAGCTTGACGTTTCTACTATAACTACTGAGACGCTGTCCCAAAGTATGAAGTCAAAAAAGTCCTCTAATGGTTCTCTTATATCTCGAACCTTTACCAGTCGATTATTGATATTACTTTGAGCGTCTTTCGACATTCCATTTCAGCCAGATATTTATTTATTGTCTACTTGAACCAAAATGGTG
>WJKO01000688.1 GCA_014729055.1 Promethearchaeota archaeon
TACGATCCAAAAAGCAGATAAATGGCGTGATGTCTTTCTCGGAGGGTTATTGGATTTCAAAGATACCTATGCTTTGAAAATTGAAGATCCAAACGTCGACCGTCGTTTATTACTCGGATTTGTAGTTGCGATTGACAACACACTTCATGATACGTAGACTTTTTGAATCATAACTTATCCAAAATTAACTAATTTTCAAATTTTTTATTCTATTTTCTTCAATGTTATCTAATAATTCTATTGTTCATGCTCTCTGAAATGATTTGAAGCTAATTATTTTCTCAAATGTATACTTCCCATCCAATTTATGATCCCATAAATACATTATATAGGCTATTAAGAATGCGTAGGCAAACATAATTGGGAAACTGATAAGTGCAGGAAATTCTACATAGTGATGCCATCCTCTAATAATGAAATGAACAATGAAGGCAGTCATGGAGTATTTACCTAGACTTTCTAATAAATTTACGAATTTAGTTAATTTGATTCTTATAATCATCCAAAACTTGAAAAAGAATGAGAAATCATGGTTTTCTTTAATATTAAAAATAGAAAATGCTTTATTACGTGTTAGATCATTTGTTACTAACCCTATACCAATAAAAGCTAATACAATTGCAGTGCAATAGACTAAACTCTGCCATGAACCATTGAATAGAAATGTAGGATATCTTTCAATTGTGAACCCTCCTCCTGAATTTAGCCAATCTAAATCTTCTACGCCTCTAAAATATGTTCTCAATTTCAGACCGAATGAGATTCCAATTATATAAAGGATTAAAGAATAAAGAAACAATTGTTTTAAATGGCTGATCTCGAATGTTTTCGGTAGATCTGCGACTTTTTTAGATTTTTTATGGTCATTTTCGGATCTTTTATCTGTTTGATTCTCATAAGCTGGAATCATTAACTTATCGTGGATTATTTCTCCTCCGATCGATGCTAAAAATGGGATTATAATCCACGGGATAATACCCATGTGTAAACTCATTCTGAAAAATAACATATAAATCCAGCCAGAATAGTGGTCCAATGCTTCATATCCATAAGCACCTTCAAAAGTCTCAGGGAAGATTGATGTAGTTTGCTCCATAAGTTCTACAATGATGGGATAACCGAAGATATCAACCAGTATTAATAACAAGACTACCAATATTCTTTGTGGTTTTTTCAGTTTTAAGGATACAAATGTCAATACTTGGGAAATTGCTATGAGTTGGAAAATATGAATTCGAGTTAAATAGATAGGATTCAAAAATGCATCTAATCCACCTGAAAAATCCGCTACGAAAAAGATGCCAACGGCGTAAAAAATCAATGCTTTCTTTAATATATTTTTAAATATATCGAGATCTGACATATTTTTGTATGTTCTCTTATATTTGACGGAAATTGTTACTGCCACACTCGTTAAAACAGAGAAGCCGGCAGGACCACAAAATTGAAAGATCATCCAAAAGATCCCATGTAACCACATTTCCTCTGGATCATTGATCCAAAAAGACGTATGGGCACAGATAACCGCTATCATTGCAATGCCTTTTAAAAAATCCAAAGATCTAAGATGTATTCGACTCATAGCATGACATCTTTAATAATGATTAAATTGTTGTAGCTGGAATCTAACAAGTTAAAATAAAATAGAAATAAAGTAAAGTTAAAAAATTTTAATTATGTTTTTTCTGCCGTGAGTAAATTAGACCGCCTATTGCTAAGAGAGCACCTAAATAAACTAAAGAACCGTAGCCACCGAGTCCAAGAGATGCACTATCGCTTTCGGATCCTCCGCCTCCACCGCCTGCTGATTGGCAACCAGCTCCCGGAGTAATACCTTGAAGTACCCATGTATATTGTTTAGTGGCAGATAAATCTCCACTAATAAGGATATAGACTTCTTGTAAGTTATTCAATACCATGTCATAATCATATTCGATAGTTGCTGTATAAGTCCATGTATTTTCATCAGCATCTAGACCCGTTCCCTCTAATGTCCATTCCAAACCCGAGTAAGAGAAATCCCAGTCGTCATCTCCATCTGCAATTGCTTGTAATTGATTCTTAAGCAGTGTAATATTATCAGAATTACTAAGGAATAATAATTCATGTGGTAGTAAAAGTTCATCCGTAATGGGATGATGAGCTAGCCAGTCGCCGGGCGTTGTTACTTCTGTTAAATCGACAGCCATAGTTTCCTCGCCATTATCATTCAAGGTACCATTTATTGCGCCATCGTATTCAAACGACATCGTTGTCATTGAAATGGAATAGGATTCAGAATGTCCACCTGGATATATTGCGTCTTGTTGATAATATGTTCCTTTAAACGAAATAACGCTACCTTTACAAACATCGTCGCCGACTGCAAGGACGGCATTAGTTCCAAATAGGAATGTAATGAAGCTAATGATAAACATTATTTTTAGATGTAATTTTTTCATTCAACATCACTAATCTTAATTTTTATTTCCCTAGGGTAGATTGTGTTATTTATGAATATATTTTTTTTGATAAAAGTTAGTTAAGTACTATTTGATTATTCAGATATTTAAAGGAAATTTCGACAAAAAACACTTGTTAGATTAAGGAAATTGCGAAAAAGAATCTTTCAGTTGTCAAGATATTCCGACATATAAGTCTTTGAAATGAAAATCAAATAGAATAGATTATAGTTTTCTACCATGGAACGTCTTTGGCTTTAAGATAATAGCCAAGCACATTCGCTAGAACGGTAATTAGTGGTGTAAATAGGAAGAGAAATATAATATAAGCGATACCAAGCGGGAAAACGGGATAAGCTAATAGAATAGATACTAAAATAAAGTCTACTTGATCTATAACAAATACTTGACTGCCTCTTGGGCGATCCATCCTCCTTTTAGTGAAACTACCCACAAGATCTCCAATCGGACTACCGATACACAATAAAAAAGTCCTTAAATTAAATTTCAAGGGATTTTCTGTGATATTAACAAAGAAAAGAATATCGTTTGTGTCAATAAATTCTAATACTGAACCGTCTGCCATATAAATGATTGTTATTTCATACAATTTTGGATAGATCCAAATTGATAGGAGATAACTGCATAAAAAGCCCAAGATTACACCTCCGATAAAACCATTCCATGTTTTTCCAGGTCCAAAAATTCGTTTTCCTCGCCACGACCTTCCACCATCAACAGGATATGATTTAATCTTCTTAATGCTACCAGTTATAGGCATAAAACCATTGGCTAAAAATGCAGGAATTGTCCCAAAAAATGCTAAACCCATAACAACAAGAAAATCATATATTGTATATACAAAATGAAAAAATAAAATATAAAAGATAAGAAGGATCCCAAACACAGAAACAAAGATAATAAGATTTCGAACTTCTTTCTTTGAGATATTTTCATCTTCAGTTATATGACGCATGCTTATTCCTCATCTAATCCCTCTTCGGCGAGGAGTTTGTCTAAGTCTGTGACTGTTTTCTCTTCCTCTTTTTCTTCCACTTCTTCTTTTTTTAATTCAGAAACGTCGACATATCGTCCTCTTCTGTATTTACGCTTCTTTTCTTTAGTTTCTGGCACTTCTTGGAATTTTTTATATTTCTTAATGCTGTATAAAGTAACTAATGCAATAAGACCAATGACACCTAAAACAAAGAAAACTACTAGTAGTTGATCAAAGTTATCGAGAATAGAGTAGTCTAACAAATCCATAATGAATTGATTATCGGAAAGAAATATTTCATTGGACTCAATAGTTATAGCAGATATATTCACATCAAAAGATAATTCATTACTTTTACCGAAGTTTTTTGGGATTTCAATATAGTATTTCATAGTCAAGGATTCCCCAGGTAATAATTCTTTTGTAATGCCAGTATCATAATCCCCTATTTCATATTCTAAACTTCCTATCTCAAATTCTATATCTATGTTAGTAAGCGTAGAATTTCCTGTATTTTTCAGCTTAATTATAAGAGCATTCAAGTGACCTTTCTTCAATGCGGGTTCGTCTGTTACATTAACAATGCTTACTTTCATCTGGTTATCATAAATTGTTGCAGTAAATGTCCTTGAAGAGTTAGATAGATAATATGATTCATCACCTTCCCAGATAGCTCTCATTCTAATATCCGTTCCTTTATCAAAAATTGAGGAATAGAAAGTGCCAGTGAAATACCCGTCATTTGTCAATAATTTATTATCATCTTGGTTAAACTCTACAAAACTTTTCCACTCAGAGCCGTTATAATATTGAATACTAATATTTTTATTATCAATTGGATCACCAAATTCGTCTTTTAGATGTCCTTCAATATCAAACAGATCATTCCATATAATTGAATCAGTAATATCAAAATCTACAATTTCGGTTAACAATGGGGCTTCAAATTCATAAATATCAGTTGAAATCGTTGATACGAAATATGAGTCATAGAGAGATAAAAGATATGTTGTATTGCCTGGCTGAATAGCATAATCTCGTCTATTTTCACTTATTATTACAGGACCCGTTGCCGTCACTACTTGATTTCCACCTAGCAATTTTCCTTCAAATTGATCTTCCGTATAGTTCACTAAGGGTAAAATATAATTTAGATTTATGATTTCTTGTCTGACGGTTGAAATATGAGGTACAAAACTGAACATTAGAGGATTTAAACGAATTGGAGCGTTGACACCCTTGAAATCCTCGGGTATTGTAAACGACCAGTTTAATATTCCTTGGTTCTTTCCGCTCCCGATTGTTTCAAGGGAGATTTTAGAGGAGTTTTCTTGGTAGACGACCCATTGATTATTAATCAATTGAGTAATCCGAAGTTCCATTTTAATTGAAGTAGTAAGAACTTCATGGAGATTCTCGACACTAACATTTACTTCAATCTGTTCTCCTGGATTAAATAATGTTTCATTAATCATTATTCGAGTAAGATTGATTTTAAAGTCTGAGTAATATTTACCAAAGCTTGCATTAATGTATGGTTCATCAGGAGAATAATCACTTTCAGTTTCGTTAACGGAAAATACACAGTAATCATAGTTTTTTGCGAGAGTTTCATTTTTAGAGACATCACAAATCACAACATTCTTCCGTTCATCATAGTCGATTATGGTGTCAGTAATATCGACCGAATAATCTGTGACATATAATTTATGCGATCTAAATGCAATTTCATCACCATTTGTCCATTTGAATAGTAAAGTGTATTGTCCTCTTTCAGTGCTTGTTGTAGTATTGAGAATATTTTTCTTGTCAAACTTATATGTCGTCGTGGCTTTTGAAGCCGCTAACTGAGTATCATCATATAATGTATCTGTTAACGTTGCAGATCCCAGCAAGCTTTCATCTTGTTCATATAATTCACATTTTGCATAACCTGATTTAATAGATTCCTCATTACCCGTTCCATTGAAAATGGTCAACCGTACGGATATATTGTCCCCTTGCATAAACGCATCAGTATCCCATTCAAATTCGTTAAAGTGAATGTATGATTGAACATTATCCATAAGATTTGTACTATTGCAGATTAACGTATAATTTCCATTTCCTGTATATTTTATAGAGTTATTATATACATAATAGTGGTTATATCTATCAAATGCCGACGGACCAGTCATATTTTCCGTAATATCATCACCATTAGGGCCATATAAAGCGGCCTCATTTGTGCCAGCACCCCAATCAAGTGGTATTAGGTATTCGATTGATAAAAGATCCCAATTCGGATATTTAGTATTTAGATATGTATAATTTAAGGTCCATTCAGGTTCTTGATTATATGTTGCATTAAAAGTGACGCTGGCATTTTCAAGACTATAAATCGTTACATTATAATCCACGGAAAAACCTATATTTGTGGAATAGCTGGAGCTCCAATTTAATGGAACCGTAATATTTTTATCAATATCCACAGTATTATTCACAAAGTAGTTCTTCCATGTACCTAAGCCCCATGTATATCCGGATGTGCCCGCATAGATACCAGTTGCAAGAGTTTTAGACTCGACTTGAATACCTTGGATTGTGATATTGATTGCTTCATCTGGAATCCAACCTCTTGTTAAATTAATTGCAAAAGGTGCAGCATCAACTTGCCCCACATCACCTTGCAAATAACTTTTTTTCCAAGTTTCAGATGCACCTTCATTTTCAGAATAAATGAAAAGATGATCAATCAGCGCATCAGGGTCGATTTGTGCATCAGAATCAACACCGCTATCATCAAATGGTAATGTAGTGATGGTATAGGTAAATTCGGTAAGATTACTATGTAAGACAACGAAGTAATTACTCACATTCATATCGTTTGTGATTCCGCCGTAGTCTTCTTTGAACGGAATGAATGTATAATTATCTTCTGCAAATCCGGTAATATTTCTCGTATGAATAAGTTGATCTGGTTCTAAATAGACATCTGATGATGATAAGACACCAACTCCTTGTTCTCTTACGGATGTGTTATTAGCTCGGTAGAGAGATACCGTTAAGTTGGCATCTGGCACATTTGGATTGCGAGTTCTAATCCATGCAGAAAATCCATACACCGTACAATTTCCTTTTAAGTCAAATTCTAAAGCGACCCAGTTATTTTTAGTAATTGGCATTTCCATTGCAGTTAATGCTTCAACTAGCACATCATGTAATTGAATCTTAAATGGTTTATTGGTATTATTCAAACTAAATTTGATTTTTACAATATTATTGGTGTCAAAATACAGGGTTCTATTGTTTTGGATGTAAAATGTATATGCTTGTCTAACATCATCAGCCCATGCGATGTTAGATTCACATAGATCCCATTCTGAGTTATTTGTATTATAAATATAGATATTAACCGTGACGGTTTCATTTACCTTCTCATCAACATTGTATCTTATCCCGATTACTTCTGTCTTATTAAAGTCAGTCACTGTTGTAAAGTTTGCCTCATACGTATAATTAAGAACATTTTCTAAACCAGAAGTATCAGAGACTAGGTCATAATGTGAATTTGAGTCACCGTCAACCATATGAGTATAAA
>WJKO01000689.1 GCA_014729055.1 Promethearchaeota archaeon
GTTGTTAGTAATTCATTGTGCTCTGCTGGTGTGGAAGATCCCCAATCTCCACCATAGGATACATTTCCATCTGAGCCTAAAACAAACCAGTTTGGTGAAACCATATCTATCATATCATAGTGGGTGTCTAGCACTGAGGCCGCATTATCACTCCAACGAACCCAGAAGAACTTTTGCGGTGTTCTTTCTTCGAAGAAAATGGGATTATACCAAAAATAAAAACCTAAGCCCGTTCCAGTACCTGCTACGCAGATAAAAACAATTATTATACGTACAATTTTTTTTCTACTTTCTTGATTCATAAGGGGATTATTATTTTTTAGGTTTTTTAGATTTTTGATATAAAAACTTCATTATACCATAATTTAGTCTGATTTTCATTTTATTTATGCAAATTTATTAGAACTTAAGTTTAATATGAGATTATGGGCAAGAAATCATTTCAAAAAATTGCTTCAACGATTAGATCCCATAAAAAGATATTTTTAGCGATTCTTATAGTCTTCATCATCACTGGAAGCTTAATATCATTTCTTTTAATTAATAGATATGTTGTTCCTGCCGATTATGATGTATCATTATCGGAACCAATATATACATCCTCGAACATTCCCATTGGTGTGGCAGTTGAACCTTATAAATTGAAATCATCAGAAAATTATAAAACACTGGCGACTACTCACTTTAATTCATTTACTCCAGAAAATGTAATGAAAATGGGACCAATTCATCCGCAAGAGGGAGAATATAATTGGGAAGATGCAGATTTCCTAGTAGAATATGCTGAAAATAACAGCATGCAAATACATGGACATTGTTTGGTATGGCATGAACAACTGCCAGATTGGATGGAAAACTATGATGGTACGTCACAAGACTGGAAGAATATGCTGAAATTACACATTCAGACTGTTGTTAATCGATATAAAGATAACATAACAAGTTGGGATGTT
This sequence comes from Promethearchaeota archaeon, assembly GCA_014729055.1. Classification (GTDB taxonomy): domain Archaea; phylum Asgardarchaeota; class Lokiarchaeia; order Sigyniarchaeales; family Promethearchaeaceae; genus WJKO01. Next base: position 954 of record WJKO01000689.1, read on the forward strand.
GTAAATGAGGCATTTCTTTCACATGATTATCGCGATACAATCTGGTATGAACATATTGGTGCTGATTATATAAAATATGCGTTTCAATGGGCACATGAAGCTGATCCAGATGCATCATTATATTATAATGATTTTTCATTATGTACCAACATTCCAAAATTGGATTTTACTGTCGAAAAACTTGGTGAATTAATAGGTGAGGGTGTTCCGATACACGGCTTGGGCTTTCAAGCGCATTTAACAAGTCAGAGTTTTAAGTACGACATAATTGTTGATGCGATTAATAAAGTAAACCAGTTAGGAATTGATATTAGAGTCTCTGAATTGGATATATCAATGAATCTTTTAGGATGTTATCAAAAATATACTGATTATATCTGCAAGAAACAGCAAGAGTTTTATTCTGATGTTGTCAGAGCATTTTCTAAAGCCGACAGCCTTACTGGAATAACTTTATGGGGTATTCATGATGCAGGATCTTGGATAAGATACTTTCGCGGCTTAGATTGGCCCTTATTGTTTGATGAAGAATTCAATCCAAAACCTTGTGCACTTTCATTTCAAGAAGCACTCATCCAATATACATAAAGAACGATAGAAAACGATAAAAAAAAGCGATAGAAAAATAAAAAAAGAATAAATAAAAAAAGAATAAATAAAAAAAGAAATCCTACGCACCGTAAAAAAGTAATAATTGACCTTCAATAAGAATAAGTGATTTACTTTCAGATCTGCCAATAAGAATCCCGATAGCCATGAGATTAACACCGGTGGGTATTGCCCAATACTTATCACTACCAAAAATAGCTAAAATATCAGGGAGCATGAAACTCAATACGGATAATATAATCAAAATCAACCCGATTATTTTAGCGATCTTTGCGAACTTATCTGCATTTTTAGCGAATGTACTAGGTGATTTCTCCATCTTAGTCTCAAGTTCCAACGATTTGTCTTCGCTCATCCTTGTTGCTTCCTCCTTAGAATGGATTGCAAAGACGAATGCGATTTTCCCTATAAGGGGGTTCTTCAATTTAGATATACGTTTTCGCACGGATCTTTTATATATATAAATCAATTGAGGAATGAATGATAATAATGAGCCCGAAATGAATATGATTGCTAAATAGGGCCAAATTACAGAAGCAATGCCATTATTAACTGCAACAATCTGATTTGTACTGAGAATTATGAAAACAATGCTGATAACATGAAATATAACAAGAACGAGTAAAAAAAACCGCATTTGGGTTTTCTTAGAATAATTATCTAAGCTATGATTCATTTTATAATTCAGAATCTGAAATAATCCAGTTGTCAGCAATGCGCTCCCCCATAGAATAATGCCTAATCCGTTCCAATTTACGAAATAACTGAGTAAATCGGAATACGTATTCCAAAAAGAATCAACTTGAGAATAAAAACTCGCTAACCAGAGCAGTAAAATCACCACGAGAATACAAGAATAGAGGGTAATTATGGCAACGAATTTTAGATTTATTCTACCATGATGCCTCTCAGAAGTCTGAGTTCGTGATAGTTTTATGATAAGATATAATAACCATGCGAAAATTACATATACTCCTATTGTGAGCAATAAGAATACTAAAAATGCAGCACCACCAATTTGGGTAAATAAATAAGCAAGATCTACTCTTTCTTCTACTTGTACTATTGCAATAAGGCATGCAAACATAAGTGTAATACTCACAGCGGGAAATAAGAAAATGTATGGAATTCTTTTTCCACGATATAGTATTTTCAATTTAATTAATCCGATAAGAATTATTGCTAGATTGATGACACCAATTATACCAATTATAGCCAATAGCAGGAAAACCCAGTTAATTTCTATACCTATCGCCATAATTAGCGTTGCATTAAATAGGGTCCAATGTTCTTGATTATATAATAGGAAATAGAGGAATAATCCAACAAATGGAAAATTTAATACCGCTGGTGCCAGTTCGACCTTTAAAGTATGTTGTTTATTCATACAAATCTCCTACAAGTACATTTATTATTGTTTACATGCCCCAAATAAATGTAACAACTGATTTTGGTTTTAAAGAATAGTCAAAACAATCGAAATTACATCTCACGCTGAAATCTATGTTTTCTGAAGTCGGATTTGATACAACCAGTACTTGAGATCCATCAGGATTGATAAAAGCAACAAAATCTAAATTGGTGAAAAAACCATTTGTTTTAATCCTACGTGCTCTTGGAACTATAAATTTACTCATCTGACCCAATGCATAATATTCAACTTCATATTCTGGAATTGGGTCACTTTGATTTATAGTAACGACGCCGCGCATATCATAGTATGGACGTAAAATTGGTCCACCATTTTCATCTAATGCCAAATTCCAAAGCAATGCCGTTTTTGCCCAATTCTCTATTGTACCAACAAATATATTTTCATATAACCACGCAAGATTGTCATGAAAATAGGGGGCGGCATTGAATCCAGTAACTTCCGTGAAATAATGGTCAATTTCTGGATATTGTCTGTGAATTTCCGTTTGAATCTCTGGTTCGGGTGTGCTATATCCATGCCATGCAACACCCGATACATATTTTCTTACTGTTTCGTTTTCCAGAACAGATAAAACTTTATCTTTCAAATCCCAATTATGGTCCAAAATGAGTATTTTCGTGCTAATATCATTATCTGAAAAAGCAGAACCCAAAATATTTAAGAAACGAATTTGCTCACTCACATTCATTAACATGCCAGGATAATCATCGGGTGAATGGAACGGTTCATTCTGTAGAGTGACGGCATCTATATCAATATCATGACTTTCGTATACCTGAATAAATTTAACAAAGTAATCCGCATAGATTTCATACATGCTGGGATTCAATCGCCCTCCAATCAAGCCTTTCGTCGTAGGATCTGTTAAATTGTTGTCTACTTTCATCCAACCTGGGGCGGAGAACGGAGAACCCATTACCTTTAAATCAGGATTTATTGCAAGTGCATCTAAGATTAATGGAATAATATACGTTTCATCATGGCTTATTGAAAAATCTGCGAGATCTGGTGCTGTATCATCATAGGTATACCAAGTTAATGCGCAATCTGACGATCCCATAGGGAGCCGTATATAACTAAGTCCTATACCTGATGTTTGATTGAATAAATTCTGCATTAATTGACTATAATTATCATCATTTAATACCTCATGAATTAAGTACGCAGATGAGTCCGTTAGCGAAGCGCCAAAGCCCAATATCTCTTGATATTCGACGGATGCATCTACATGTATTTTTTTAAATCTTTTCCCGATCCCTGCACGGAATCTAATATCTGATTCTTGGACTAAACGTTTTTGAGAATCATAGCCGTCAGTTAACCACACTTGGACACGTCCACGAGTTGCTCCCATCTGAAATGACATTAGAATGCTTAGAAACAGAATCGAAAAAACAATACAGCCAACTAAGACTGCTTTCTTTATTCGTTTCAGTTTATTTTGATCTAATGATGTTGTATTTTCTTTTTTCGATTCAACTGGCAGGTAATATCACCTCGGGAATGTGTTATTTATTTGGGAATAATGGGTTTTCTTGTTATTTTTATTCAGGGATAGATATCGGGTAATTGCGATATTTCTTGTATGTTTCCATCATCGTAATCGCGTTTTCCAACTTACATGAATTTGTAAAATCAGAGCAAGGGCTTAATATATATCCTCCTCCAGGTGCCCCATACCTCAGACAATCCTTCACAGCGTCAACTACTTGTTGTTTACTTCCATATGGAATGAGTCTCGATACATCAATATTTCCAATTAAAGTGAATCGATCTCCATATGTTTCTTTCAAATGTTTTAAATCCATACCTGCGATAGGTTCTAGACTTTGATGGGCGTCTATTCCAGCTTCTATTAATAAGGGATAATATGGTTCTACATATCCGTCAGAATGGAAGATTACGGGTTTATCGTGTTTATGAGCTTTTTTTGCAATTTTCCTCCAGTGTGGAATGAAGAAATCTTCATAAATCTTCGGATTGTAAATTGGTCGTCCTTTATAGGCACAATCGTCTGGTACCATAATAATTGGGGCATCTGATTGACATAATAAGTCTATTTTTTGCATTGAACTCTCCATGATAATATCAAATGCCTTTTTTAATTCATTCGGATGTTTCCTTGACCATTTAGAAACCCCCAATATACTAATTGTAGCTATTGCTGGTTCTGAAATCATATGGCTTGTAAACATTGGCAGAATATCCTTTTCCAACCCCTTCTTTATCGTTCGATTTATTCGTTCTATTGCATGTTCAGGTGGATCCGTAATATAACTATCTTTATACCATTCCATGAACAATTCTGGTGTTTTCAATATACCTTCATGTGTGTAGGTATAAGGAAGCCCATTAAGTGTCCCAACATGTACCCGTGCGCCATTACGATTAATCTTATATCCTTTTTCTTTTTCTTCCTTTGGTAGTTCATCATTCATTTTTTTCCATAATTTATCGGATGCCTCACTAAATACTCGATGTCCTGAAGGAGTGCCACACCAAGATGAATCAAATCCCAAATGTTTGACCATGGTAAAATCTTTAACATCGGTGGGGCAAAAATCCTCATCTGTAATACTATCTCCGTATTTTTCATCCCATTCCTGCATGAAAAGAGGCATAATTCCTTGAATAAAACTGGGAACACGGTCGGGTTCCCCCTCCCTTCTTAGCATTATTAGGAATCTCTCGTCTTGTTCCATTGATAAACCCTCAATATATTAAATATATCATTCAAATATTGCCTTAAGTATGTCTTTAGATTTTAATCGTTTTTATGAATGCTGTCGTGATCGATTGCTTCCATTTCATATCCCCTATCTTCTACAACTCTTGGCGAAAAGGACATATGGGTACATCTATTTATTGTTGGTGCGCCATCGGTATTACCTTCGAATTTACACCATCGACAAGCATTGGCAATCACTTTCAAGACATTTTCATCATGATAGATTGGATAAGTCTCATGACCAGGTCGGAAGTAAAATATTTTTCCACGACCCCGGTGAAATGTCATACCTGACCGGAACACCTCACCACCCTCAAAATTACTTATGAAAATAATGTCGTCTGGTTTGGGAACATCGAAGAATTCCCCGTACATTTCAGTGTATTCTAATTCAAAAACAGCGTCTTCGATTCCTTGTGTTATTGGATGATATGGATTTACTACCCAAATCAACTCTCGTTCGGCATCTTCACGCCACGTTAATCCACATGAGGTTCCCATCATTCGCTTGAATATTTTAGAAAAATGTCCCGAGTGTAGCACAATTAATCCCATTCCATTCAAAATATACTCTTGGACACGATCTACGATTTTATCTTTTACTTTATTATGAGCCGCGTGACCCCACCAGATCAACACATCGGTATCATCAAGAACCTTATTTTTCAATCCATGATCTTTTTCGTCCAATGTTGCAGTTTGGACTTCAAAATCTCCTTGACTTCTTAAATATTGAGCTATTTGCTCATGGATTCCATTTGGATAGAGTTTTTTGCATGTTTTATTTTTACGCTCGTGGATGAATTCATTCCAAACGGTTACTTTTACTTTAGCCATTGATTTTTCACTTCGATATATTCTTCATATTGACATAAACTTAGTAAAACTAAAAATTTTCTTTTTGAAGTAAAACTATAGATGACTGAAAATAAGGAAATAAGAAAAAAAAGCTACTATAGATTACAGTTCACATGCATTTAACTGAGAGTGGTGCGAAATTTGTATTGTAGATTCTACAATATTATATTCATTGCGTAAATTATTCGTGATGCGTTCTATTAATTCATCGTGGTCGGATGAGTCTCGATAAGGTTCTTGTAATTTTATATTCAATGATATGACATTAATATCTGAAGTTATTGTCCATAAGTGAATGTGGAAAATGGTCTCTATTTCCTTGAAATTTGATTTTAAATGATCTGCAATTATTTCTGTACTTAATCCCTCTGGTGCTATCTCTAATAATATTCGCGATGATTCTTTTAGAATTTTATATGCCCAAGAAATAATAAGAACTGCAAAAATAAAACTCACTATGGGATCTAATATATTCCAACCTGTAAAATAAATCATAATAGAGACGATAATTATACCTATTGAAGAAACAGTGTCAGCGAGGATGTGTGAAAATACACCTTGCACATTTAGATCTCCTTTGTGTTGCTTTTGCAGTAATGCTACGCTAATCATGTTTGCAATGAGCCCAATAATTGCAACAACAAGCATATAAAATGCATCGACCTCTAAAGGCGAGAAAATACGTTCTATTGCTTCAAAAATTAAGAACCCTACCATAATAAGCAAGAAAAGACCATTTAAAAATGCAGCTAATATTTAAGCCCGATATAATCCAAATGTCTTATGCGAGCATGCCGGCTTCTCTGCAATCTTCATTCCAACCAAAGCAATTCCGATCGAAAAGCAGTGTGTAAACATATGTCCTGCATCATTGATAAGAGAAATACTATTGACAATGATTCCACCAACTATTTCAACTATCATGAAAACTAATGTTACCACTAGTGATAATATTAACCGTTTTTTGCTTACTTGTCGCAGTTCCATAATATCATGTTTATGGTGCTCATGTTCTTCACTCATCTTATAAAATCACAACTTGTTTCACTTTTATTATTCTCTACCATATAAATTCATACTGTTATCGATTCTCAACTAAGATAAATGGTTTCTTGGAAGTTAAAAAGATAATTGATTATAAATATAACGGAAAATGGCAAATCAGGACAATTGAATAAGAAATTAGAAATCTGAATTTATTGAAATTAAAAAATTACGAATTGAAAATGAAGAAAATAAAGAAAAAGATGAAAATTGAATATTTTAACAATTATATATGATTTTCAAGCCAGTTTTTCAAGTCTTCTAGCACTTTATCGCGATCTTCTTTTAATTCGTTATAGACTTCATGAAATAAACCGTTATATATTTTTACCGTTTTATCCTCCATTTTAAAGTAATCTGCCGATTCTTTTGCCCCTAACACCAGTTTATCTTCCCCACCTGCTTGAATCAGAAGTGGAATCTTGAAATCTTGTACGAATTCTTGATATTTGGAATAACGGGTCAAAAGTTCCTTCCCGAGACGCGCACTAGTTTTCTCTGTATACACATTAGGATCATTCCTATATTCTTCAACGACATTTTCATCATGACTTAAGAATTTGGAAAGATCACCTTGAGCTACAGCCAATTTGGGTGCTATTGCGGATAAGACTTTCGCCATGAATCTTAAAAATCCACTGATATCACCCCCAATGTCATTTCCTATACCGCTTAAAACGATACCTTGTAGTAAATCTTCATATTCTTTTGTAAAATATATTGCAATCAATGCCCCCATAGAATGTCCCAACATGAAAACGGGGAGATTATGATGTTCCGCCTTAATAATGTCAAATAACATCTTCTCATCGTCTACATATTGTTCAAAGTTATCTATGTGGTTTCGCTGACCTTCACTTCTTCCATGTCCTCTATGATCATCGGCATAAATTGCATATCCTAAAGGCAGTAGTTTGTCTACTACGTTTCCATATCGACTTGAATGTTCCCCAATACCATGGACTAACTGAATAACTGCTTTCGGCTGGTCTGGAATCCATTTTTGATAAAAGATTTTTAATTCGTTTACCCCTTGGAATGACGATTCTTTATGTTCCATTGTTTAACAACTTCCTTGATATTCTTCCTTAGTTTATTCTTCCTTAGTTTATAATGGCATTACATATTTTATAATGGCATAATGTTTTAAATATCAAATGTTTTTTCATTGGATTAGATCTCTGAGAGATGTAAGAAAAGATTAAAAGATGATTAAAATATAATTTAAACGAGAGCAAATTATGAGTAGCGTGAATAAATTTGTTGATTTGCTGAAAAAAGTCTGGTTCCCAGTTTTTGTGCTCAGTGTTATTTTAATATGGTATTTTTGGAATAAACTAATAGGAATAATCCTCCTAGCAGTAATGATAGCAATATTAACTTTACAAATTGTCTATGAATTAGTCAAAACACGTTCATTTAGAAATTATTTAACAAAGTTTCATAGA
>WJKO01000690.1 GCA_014729055.1 Promethearchaeota archaeon
AAACAGAACTTGATGAAGCAGATAAACAAGAAATTCCAAAAGAAAAAGATGGTTAGAAAACATATAATGTTTTCTTAGAAGAACCATAATTTTGTTTTCTTATTTTTAAATCGTTTATTTAACTAATTTTGCTTTCTATTTATTCATTGCTTAAATTCTTCGGACCAATATTTGTTCAATTCAATGTATGTGGTGCCATTTTCAATAGTTGGTTCGATTTCGGTTCCCTCGTGCAATTCGTTCCAAGATACTATATTTACAAAATCTGAGTCCGCATCGATTGCTGCTTGCCAGGTCATATTAAATGTGAGTCCATTTGCACGCGTATTTATAGTGCCAGTTCTACCGTCATACATTGGTGTACCTTGAAATCCATGAACACATGTATTGTCAGTCCCGGGAATTACAACTGAACAAAATCCCTTCCCATGTCCGTGTGCTAATGCAGATAAACTGCCAAACAGTTGGTCTAAATTACCCCAGTTATTCAGCGGATAAAGTTCCCCATTCATTTGATAATTCAACACTTCAGGAACGGTATAACCATGTCTCAAGAATGCCGACGTATCATAATAATACCAACAATCGTATATTTCAAGCATCTCTTCTTTAGTTATGAATCTTGATGAATACAAATCTCCTACTAAGAATACATCCCATGCTTTTTTAGCTTCTACGGCACTTTGATATGCAGTTTGGAATGGTTCATATAGACCTCCAGTATATCCCCAACAAACGACCGCCTTGTCGTCTATTCTGTAAAATCGAGGATCCTCAGCTATATTTTCCATAATCTCTGCTAGCTGAGCGATTGTTCTGCCAGTATAATAAGAGAATGTGAGATTTGAATTTATTTCTTCCGCTATATTCAAAATCAATTCTGCCACATCGATACTCCAAGGATGCATGATTTGCACTACATCGATTCCGCCCTTTTCCATCAATAAAAGTTGCGCTTTTATCACTGTCTCGTTTAAAGAATCATAAATTCCGTAATAAAGCTCATCATCACTTGCAAATTCATTCCATTTGGAGTGGTTATAAGCACCATATGACGGTATTTCTGGCCATTTTATTCCGTCATAATATACTTTATGTGCAGTAGCAAGATGAACGGGGGGGTCATTATACCAATATCCGTCATTATCTGCATACGTATGAAAATCCTCGTTGTAGTGTTGCCAAGAGGAACCTTCCATGTAATTTATTCCTAGTGAGAAAGAACCTGCATTGGTTGCTGTGAGGTTCACAGCCATGATATTTCCTGGATAATAATCAATTTCGGTGGAATTAAGAGCCACATAAAACACTTCATTTATTATGGTATATGGTGCACTTGAATCGATTAGTTCGGTAATTGTGTGGTTACACATATAGTATTTGTATTCTTCAGTTGTTTTATTGTACCTTGCGTAATAAATCTGCAATTCTAGTTCAGCATTTTCAATATTCGCGGTTGATAAGTTCAATTCCACGTACATTCGGGACCATGAGAGTCTGCTATAATTCAGGGATAAAACTAAACTCTGTCCTCCACTTGTAGCATCTCCAGAAATATTGTCTTTAAATGTATCTGATTCTTCTACAACATTGTCCATTGAGGAATAAATAGTATCCCAATCATTTTCCACAGAATCAGTAGCATTTTTTTGCCATTCTGGGTAGAAATACTTTCCAGCGGGTTGTCCTGGAACTCCATACCACGTATACAATGATGCCCATACGGTCTTCTCAAATTCGGGGTTTTCATGCGTAATCCCGTCTGCAATGATTATAATTGTCGGTGTTAAAACTAATAACAAGAATATAATTCCATTTATTCTATTGGTGTTTTTACGCATTTCTCGATTTATATCACTCATTGACTTGCACCTCTTGTTTGATTAACATCAATATCCCCTTTGTTTTGGGGGTTCCTATTAACATATAGCCAGAATGCGGGGATTGTAAATATTAATCCTATTAGAAATTCTAAATACGGCATATAGCGTTCTATCGTTAAAAGTTTTAGACCTGTATGAGTAAAATTAAACAGAAAGACGAAAACCATCAATATTTTTTCGCAATCATAGTGTTTATCTTTGAAAAAGTTGTTAAAAATGAGTATAAATAAAGATGATATCGTAATTGCAGCTATAAGATAGATAATAACCATCAGTGGCATATTTGGGGGTAAAAACGCATTTAAACCGAAGATTCCGGTCGTGATACATGCAAAGATTGGTAGTATACGAATATAATATTCCTTAAATTTTTGATCGCCATTTTCCGAAGAAGGAGAAAATAACGCAATACTAATAAGCAGAGTGCCAATAATTAATCCTATAATAAATACAGTAACTATAAAGTGATACGGAATACCACTCATGTAGGAATATAATTCTGGAAAAGACATTGACATACTTAAATATAATAATAGAGGAATTGTAATCAAGATAGTGACACTTTTCTTGCCAGCATGCTCATATTTATTTAATGATTGTCGAGCCTTCGTTTCCCTTTTTAACATTTCTATCAGAGGAATATTTTTCAGGCGGTATTGTGTGATTATCTGAGAGAAGACTGAAATATAGAAAAATGCTGAGAAAATACCTAATATAACATTTATGGTTACATTTTCTGATAATTCCATTACTCGGAAGAACCAATGATAGATAAAACCCACTATTATCCCTGTAGTTCCCAAAGAAACGGGATTATATAACCCAATTTTTGAATACTTCGCATTACTTAATTTAAGATTTATCATTCCAAAGCTTGCAATAATAATCGGTGAAAAGGAAATGAATAGAAAATATATTCCGAAATTGTAGATTATAAATTCCTCTGTCTGATCGGGCATAGAGATTAGTATTCTCCCAAAAGAACTAATTAAACCAAAGATTAGTAGAACCATAATATTAGACAGCTTTTTTAACATTAAACCAACTAACAAGCCACTAAATAGCAATACGGCAAGGAGGGGAGCAATGACAGTTACAATTCCTCTATCAAGGAGTAATTCCCGCATCGATTGCATAAAGAAGATAATATTAAAGAAGTTAATAATAAAAAAATGCCAATTTCCAAATATATTGAGATAATCTTGTTTACCTTGATTTTGAGTTCCATCTTTCGTATTTTTCATATTTTTATTTTTGTTTAGCGTAAATAAAATATTTATTCGTTCTTTATTCTTCAATAAGATTATGAATATCAGTAGTTCTCATGAAGAGAAAAAGGATAAAAAAGCTAAGAATCCATATTTCTGGTTACAACAAGTTGTGGGAGATTATATCAATTGCAAATTGACTAAAGAACAATGGCGTTCACCAACATTTTTCAAGGAGGCTGCTTTCAAGGCGGTAGCCGAATCAAATTCTAAAGTCTTGTCGTATTTAGAACATGAATTTTCCCCACAAGGGTATACAATTTTGATGATCTTGGCGGAATCTTCTTTAACATTACATTGCTGGCCTGAAGAACGATTTATATCAGTTGAGATCTTTACCTGTGGCAAGAGAAATATTCCAAAAAAGGGATTGGACTATTTAAAGAATATATTCCAACCCGAGAATTATAAAATCAAAGAAATCGAAAGATAGAAAGATAGACCGTATTGTATTGTGGTAGAAGACGATGTTTGATATTATTGATGTGTATATAAGCGGTGAAGAGGGTTATCATACGTATCGAATTCCGTCTATTATTAAAACGAATGATAACACGCTCCTTGCTTTTGCAGAAGCCCGAAAAAGTCGAAAAGATGTCTCTGAGCAAAATATTGTTGTAAAGCGGAGTGATGATAATGGTAACACGTGGTCTTCGCCTATCTTGGTAGCTGAAGATGGTCGGAGTAGTTATGCTAATCCATGTTCCGTTGTGATTAAAGATACTGGTAAGATTTTATTGTTTTTACAACATTATCCGTATCCTTGTCGTGAGCGGGATGTCGTTCCAGGAATCGAAGGTCCCAAAGTGTGCCGTAACTTCGTTTTATTCAGCGAAGATGACGGTAAAACGTGGTCAAATCCACGAAACATTACTGAAAGCACAAAAAGGTCAACCTCTGTGACATCCATAGCCAGTGGTCCGGGAATAGCAATCCAAAAAAGGCGAGACCCATATAAAGGACGGATAATCGTACCCATGAACCAAGGTCCTTGGGGAAAATGGAAAAATTATGCCGTATATAGCGATAATAACGGAAAAACGTGGAAATACGGTAATACGATTCCAACACGGTCAAAACGAAGAGGTGGAAATGAAGTACAGATGGTCGAATTAAAAGATGGATCGGTGATGGCTAATGCGCGTAACTTCGGTGGATGGTTTCTCAATAAAAAGAAATATCGGAAAGTGGCAATAAGCAGAGATGGAGCGGAGACTTGGGGTAATTATCGCACAGATCATACACTAATAGAACCACATTGTATGGCTAGCATGTTCAGATTTACGGATCCTATTGATGGATTTAAAAGCCGCATCTTGTTTTCAAATCCCGCTTCAAAATATAGGCGCTGCAATGGTAAGGTTAGAATAAGCTATGATGAAGGGAATAGCTGGAAGTATTCAAAAGTGTTATGTCCTGGTAGGTTTACGTATTCTTGTCTCGTTAGCTTCCAAAATTATAATATAGGATGTCTATTTGAGACGGGTATTCATGACAACCACGAAAAGATTGCGTTGGCTAGATTTGATTTAGACTGGCTAACAGATGGACAGGATTCATGAAAATGGCTGAATTATTCAGTTTTTGTCAATGCATCTTTATGATTGTTTTCTTGCGAATAGTCTTTCAATTCAAATTTATAAAAGACCAGCGTAAATGCACCGATTGAAAGAATTGCTGGTATAAACCCATAAAAGTTTAACGACCAAACTGTTAATGCGGTAGTACTTAATAGCGGACCACTTATTTGAGCAACACTATCAAGAGAGGAACTATATCCCATAACTTTACCCATAATGCTTTTATCGATCGATCTCGATAAAAGTCCTGTGAGAACGCCCCTAACGGAAGACGCAGCGAAACTCATTACGAGTAATATTATTATAAACTGATACGTTTCGTTTACAAATCCAATTATGAAAAATGTCGGGATAAAAAGCATTAAACCGATCTTTGCAGTCTTTAACTCACCGATCTTTTTCAACATCGGATAGAATACCACATATCGAATAAAAATTTGGAATGCACCTGTAATCGAAAAAATAACACCAATATCCCGTTCGTTAATGTTTAGTTTTTTAAAACCAAACAAAGTTACTCCGCTGATCACACTCATAAATGCCAGTGTGTGCAGTCCCCATTGTATTAGTAAGACAATTGCTGATTTATTTCCCTTGATAGACTTTTCTAAGTGAGCTTCGCTGCTTTTAGTTGTATTGGGTTTATCCAAAATAGTTTTATCCCAGTTTTCTATCTTTTTAGAGATTATAGCGGGTGCGGACTCTTCTAAATAGAATGCAGTTTGCACCATAGAAAAGAGAGCTAACCCCGCAGCAAATAGACCCGGACCAACTATATCAAATCGTTCGACCAACAAACCACCTAACGCTGGACCAAAAAGATTGGCTAGGTTGTGTGCTACTCCGACATTTGACATTGCCAGACTTCTGTCTTTTGGATGAACCACATCTCCAATTACAGCTTTAGCAATGGGAAAATTTCCGCCAAAAATCCCATCTACGATTCTCGAAATATATAACATAGTTAAGTTTTTTGAAAAAGCAAAAATGATGAAACCCACGAAAGTCCCTGCTTGTGATATAAACAATAACGGACGTCGACCATATTTATCGCTCAGCTTCCCAAGATATGGTCCAAAAATAAACGCAAACAGCGCATTTACCGATAAAAGGAGACCTACTTGGAATTCGGTGGCACCAAAATCCTCTACAAATGAGGGCAACAACGGAATAAACATAGTGAATCCCAATATATCTGCGAATATTCCAGCCCAAAGCGGGTTCAGTTTTGGATATTTCGTCTTTTCTGATTTATTTTTAGAGATTTTCAATTGGAATTTACTCCTTAAATTAAACACGAATTCAAGAATATAGGCAATATTAGGATAATTCAATCAAAGTACAATTTCTAATATAGTTGTTCCTTATTTCTGATAATCATTTTAAAAGAAATAATATAAAAAAATAAGACTAAAGTGTTTTTATGACGATGATTAAAATAATCATCTAATATTTCTTTTTTCCTAGACCTGCAAAGGTCACTATTGCACCTGCGGCGACAATAAACGCACCATTACCAATTCTCCAATTTACTGCACCATTAGTACCCCATACGATTTCTATTCCCTCAACACTGCCCATTCCGCCTAGAAATGCGAATGCAAAAATGTTATCGTTAACAAACACCACATGTGAGTAGAAGAAATATGCTAATCCACCTAATATTGCAAATGCGCTGATAAATCCCAACCCTTTTGATCCAGTAATACCAGAAATAAGCGCAAATAGGCCACCCACTATAATAATAAGACCAGCATATACATATGTTCCGCCATCTTCCGTCCAATTAAAAGCAGTTTCTCCATTAAGCTTCACGATGCCAAATGCATTTAAGTAAAAGTCGCCCCATATTGAATCAGTATGTTGCCACATTGCGAGTGTTTCATCAAATAGAGCAATAAAAACACCAAGCAAAGTTATTATTGCACCGAAAATGAAAATCCAATTTTTTTCTCGAGTTGCCATCTTTTTCACTTTTTAGTAATCTAATGTTAATAAAAATATCAAGCTTTTAATCTTATTTGTATTAATATCTATTTCAGATGTTAAAAGTAGGGATTTTTTATTTTTCTGGAACTGGAACGACGGCTTTTTTTGCGGATTACTTAGCGAAAGTTTTCCAACAGCGGGGAAATAGTGCATCCACCATAAGAATAAAAAAAATGGAGCCAAAAAACCTGCAAAATCTAATTGATACGTATGATTTAATGGGATTTGGAGCACCCGCTTGGGTTTGGAATCCGCCTCGCATGTTTTCTAAAAGAATAAAAGGATTAAAATTTCCGGGAAAACCTTATTTTGTATTTAGTACATGCGAGGGATCTTCTGGAAATACTCACTGGAAAATAATGCATTCATTGCGACATTCAAAAGGCATTTTTTTGGGCGAAGTTGGTGTATATTGTACAAACAACATCCGTTCATGGCGATCAAAAAAGAGTCAAAATCATCTGTTCCAAGTAGACAAGGAGACAATCAGTAAAGCTGGACTCGTAAATGGTCAGCAGTTTGTGCTAAAAACTTTAGAAACAATTAATTCAAACTCTGAAAACAAGTTAAAAGAAATAGAAATGCCAAAACCCCACCATAGTCTTTTCTGGCGATTTATGGGCTGGTTCTTTACTTATAGATTCCAAATGCAATTAGTTATAGGAAGAAAACATGTAGATATCGAAAAATGCTCTAAATGTGGATTGTGTGCGACTAAAATTTGTCCGAGCGGAGCCATCAGTTTAACTCTTGATAATTTTCCAAAATTCAACGAGTCTAAGTGCATTGGATGTCAAGGTTGCGTTAATTTATGTCCCACTCTTGCGATTGACGGGCGATCCACGAAAAATAAAGAACCATTTACTACATATGGAATATATATCATAAAATAAACGTTATTGAAATTTAGGAATGTTTTTAGATCGCAAACCTAGCTTTTCAATGATTTCCTTGACGTAATTATTGCGTTCTGAATTTGTTTGTAACTTGGTAAAACCGTCAATATACTTCATCCTTTGGTCGGGATATAATCCGTAAATCTCATCTATCCAATCTTGAAAAGCATCCACTGGTCTGACCTCTTTTTCCACCTTCGGTTCATTGAATGCTTTTAATTCAGCCATTAAACTCTGTTTTACCCCTCTTTTTTTTTCGCGTTTATCTCGGATTTTCTTAATTTCTTTCTTTTTTTCTTCAATAATCTCCTTAACTATGGTATTATCGACGAATTCATGAGGCACTTTTAACAAAAAGTAACATAAAGGAC
>WJKO01000691.1 GCA_014729055.1 Promethearchaeota archaeon
ATATCCATCCATGCGTTTCATATCCCATAGCTGATTTGGAAATTGAATTATTCAACCAAAACATAAGTAGAAAATAACTTACAGACGACTATGGAAGCTAAATAAGTTAGGATGCAGCAATATGACCATAGAAAACCCACGAAAGTACGGAGAACAACCATTTAAAGTCGCATTGATACACGGTGGTCCCGGTGGGATGGGGGAAATGTCGTCAGTTGCACGGAAATTGCATCGAGACTTAGAGATAGGCGTTTTGGAGCCCATACAAACCAAGAGCAATATTGATGATTTAGTTAAAGAACTTAGAGATATAATCATGCAACATGGAACTACCCCATTGACTTTAATCGGATATTCATGGGGGGCTTGGCTCTCCTACTTTTTGACCGCGGAGCATCCAGAGCTTGTTGAAAAGCTAGTGCTTGTGAGCAGTGGACCTTTTGAAGAGAAATATGTCGGTCAATTGAGCAGAACAAGGTCAGATCGTCTTAGTACCCCAGAAAAAAATGAGTATAATAACATTTTAAAGTTGTTAAACAATGATTTGGAATCAGTCACTGATCAAATGTATAAACGCTTGGGAGAATTTACTCAAAAAACAGATTTGAAGGATCCAATAGAAGATAATGCAGATGAAATCAAGATAGAGCATATAACAGGATTGAACATGAAAGACACAATCCATGTGTTATACGAAAGTTTAAAATTGAGAGAAAGTGGAAAACTATACGAATTGGGCAAGAAGATAAACTGTCCCGTCATAGCCATCCATGGAGATTATGATCCTCATCCAGCGGACGGTGTCAAGGATCCTTTATCGAAGGTTTTAAGCAACTTTCGATTTATATTACTCCAAAACTGCGGACATACACCGTGGCGCGAAAAAAATGCAAGCGAAGATTTTTATAATCATTTGTATGCCATTTTAAATTAAACTAATCCGATTGGTTAGCGTCGACATTTAGATTTTCAAGATCTCTCTTGAAGAACTTGTAATAATGCTTGAAATAACCTTTTGTATCACTACTAAGGAAATTAGGTTCAATTTCCGTATCATTTACAACCTCATCAACAAATTTTTGCGTATAATCATATTTCTTAATCGTAAAAAAATTCATATATGGAATGTTTATGGCATTTTCGGGGCAAGTATAAATACAACGCATACAAAGCATGCATTTTTCACCATGTTTAACTAGATTGTTATGAATTGATATGTTATTGGTTGGACAAATTTTTTCGCAAATGCCACATTGCGTGCAAGATTGAGCCGTTTTAAATCGTTTTCCTAATTTTTTTATACCCCAAGATTCCATCTTGCTGAATATTTTCGTAGAGATTCTGTTAAACCAAGTGTTTTTCTGAAGTCTTTCTTTTTGGATTAGTATATCTTCAACCAAGCTTCTTGCCGTTTTCTGGGATAATAGAACGAGTTGCTTAATAAGCGAACGTTCAAAAGCCATCAATACATTTGCCGGCATTACAAATAAACGTTCATAATAAACACTTAATCCTTGCTCTTCGAGATATTTTCTCACGATATGAGTTGAACCACCGTTCATAAATGAATCTCCGGCAGTTTTAAAGACGAAACATTTCTTAGGTGATTCAGATTTTTTGTTTTCAATGTTTTCAATAAACTTTAACACATATTCTGGCGCATTAAATGCATGGACAGGATAACCAAATCCAATGATATCATAAGTATTATGGTTCAATTCGTGTGCATCTGCATTTTCAATATTGACGATGTCAGTATTAACATTCTTTTTTCGAAATTCATCAGCAATATATTTCGTTACTCTTTTTGTATTGCCTGTACCAGAGAAAAAATAAATTAAAATTGATTCTATTTTGCTATTTACTCGCATTTCTGTTGTATTCCTTCAATATCTCCTATAATGTTTTTTTGATTTAAGAAACGAAAAAATCTGAAATTTAATCGTTTTTCTCAATTTTTTTTTGCAGCTCTTTAATCGTCTTATTTATCCTGTTCTTATAATCATCTATAGCAAATCTATTGCTTAGTTCATCTGCTTTTTTGAATAATTCTAAGCCTTTCTTATAATTCTTGTTGGAATCATTTGACGCAAGTCTTCCTTGTCTCATTAATTCCATGATTTCTTTCCCAACAAGAGTTGAATAATATCCAATAGCACGTTCACAATGCTTTTGCATTTCTTTGTCTTCAAGTTTTTCTGCTATTTTCATTCTCTCTTCATTCAATTCTATTGCGTAGGAAATTTCTCTTTCTTGAAATACACGCTCGGAAACTATTTTCAATGTTTCTGCAATTTGTTCATCCTTAAGATTGTTCCTTATGGTATCCAGATTCTCGGATAGAACTTCCAAGGCTTGATCATAGGCGTATTCCTTATAAAGAAGTGTTCCCAATTCGTAGGCTGTCTGGGCGATATTCTTAATGTTTTCACTCTTTTTCGCAGCTTTATATTTCTCTAAAGCTTCAATTCTCTCTTCATAATAATCCATACTCTTTCCCTCTTTTAGAATAATGGAAAAACAGTTTTAGACAATTCTGTTTTTTCTATTTAGTAAATAATTGTGAGGTAAAAAAATTTAAAAATTCCGATTTGCGATTGAAAATAGATAAATATTTGCGATCTCTTCAGTTATTTCTCAATCTCAGCCGAGATTCCGTTAGATTTAAGTATATTTATGTAATCGTTAAGCACATTTTCATCAATAAGTTCAACTTTGGAGTATTTATAGATACGTCCTAATGCAATATACTTATTGGTAGCGTATTTATGAAACGGCAGTAGCCAAACCTTTTCGGGCTGTTTAGGTAGGTTCAATATGAAGCTTGATAGCGCTGTAATAAAGTTTTTGGAATTATTAAAACCGGGTATCATTGGGACTCTAATCCATACACGGACGTCCGTTTCAGACAGTATTTTTTTTAGATTATTAATTATTTTGCTATTAGATTTACCGGTAGCATTCAGATGTGCCTTTTCATTAACATGTTTAATATCATATAACAGAAGATCCGTATATTGTAATAATTTTGATAATATATTCCAATCGCTGTAACCTGTCGTATCAATTGTTGTGTGTAATCCTTTTTGTTTTGCCTTTTTTAGAAGATCTACGCTAAACTTCCATTGTTTTAGCGGTTCGCCACCTGATAACGTAATTCCGCCGTCAGTTTTATTATAATAATTAATATCTTTCATAACAGTATCCAAGACTTCATCAGAACTCATTATATCACCGATTTTTTCTATTGCACGTGGCGGACAACCTTCTACACACTGCATACACAACGTACATTTTTCATAATCAATGAATGTAATATCCTCTGTGACATTTACGGCGTTTTGAGGACATGTTTCTTGACATCGACCACACTTGATGCATTTCACAGTGCGTAAAATTATTTCCGATTCTGATTTTATAGATTCAGGATTTGAACACCAAGGACAGCGTAAAAAGCATCCTTTCAGAAAGACCGTTGTACGTATTCCCGGACCATCATTTATTGAAAACCTTTGAATATTAAAAACATTACCGCTATCCAATTTTTGGTCGATCTCGGTATTTTCAAGTGTATTTTGACATTCATCTTCAATTTTTTCTTCAATCATTTCATCATTTTCTTCAATTTTTTCTTCACTAAAACAAAATAAATGAATATAAAAGGTATAGATATAATTTTAGGGATTCTGTGATGCCTAAAATCCTTGCTCGGTACGTGCGATAATGCTATCTTGTGTTTGTTTTGGTAAATCAATCCAAAACGCGCTATAACCCGCGACGCGGACTTGTAGATTGGAATAGTTTTCGGGATGTTCTTGCGCATCTCGGAGCACTTCAGAATCTACAACATTGAATTGTATATGTGGAATGGTACCCTTATCGTACCATTCTTCCAGATATGCTTTAAATAATATCTTATTCTTTCCTTCCAAGAATGCTGGCGAGAACCGCTGATTAAATAGTTCTGTATGCATAAATGGGATCTTAGCCGCTGAATTAAGGACAGCAGTGGGACCATTCTTGTCTACTCCTGCCATTGGAGAGCGACTGCCATCTGTGAGATGTGACATGGCATGTCTTCCATCGGGTGTTGCACCGCACGACATCCCGGCGGTCTGATATCCCGCAGCTGTGCCGCCATCACTTGTTAATTTATAACCCCATGCATCTTCAACTTCCATGATAGTTTTCTCAAATCCTTCGGATAACTTTATAGCCCAACTATCACCAAACTCTTCATCGTTTCCGTATTTTGGTGCGTTAAGAAAGTCTTGACGCATTGGTTCATATCCGTCCCAATCCTCCAATAAAGCATCAATGAGCTGATCCATGGTATATTTTTTCTCTTGAAAGACTAATTTATCGATAGCAGCAAAAGAATCTGACGTTGTCATCATTCCCAGTGTAAAGATAGCGGGATAGGTGTCATTTTCTTTGTGCAATTTCTTCACATCAATTCCGCGTTCCAATGGTTCGTCAAGCAAGAGTGAATTCGTTGGGTCTGGATAAGTGTTTGTCAGTACGTCTTGAGCAATATTCCAAGCGAAAGCCATTTGTTCTGCATAAAACTTCACTCGAGTTAAGAAAGCTTCAAATAATTCATCAACTGATTCCATCTCTCGGGGATCCTTTGTTTTAGGTTTATCTGGACGATCTTCATCAGCATATTCCCCACCCTCATATAAAGCTTCTTCAAGAACTTTTGGTACAATCATCCCACCGACACCAGGTGTGCCAGTCATAACTTGGTACTTATTTCTAATATGATTGGTAACGCAACCTCCAACATAAGTATGAAATGCCACTTCGGGAGTGTATCCTCTTGAAAGTGCCCATTCCACCAGTAAATCTTCATTAAACCATGATGGGTGTCCCATTCCGAGTTTTAACAAATCAATTGAACGATCTACAATTTCCGATGATATGTTTTTGTGATAGCGAATTGCAATAGGCGGTTGATTAATATGGAGATTGCACATAGCTTCGAGGACAAGTGCACTTAAGTCATTTGATGCGTCACTACCATCCTCATTACTGCCGCATATATTAAGCGTATAAAAGATTTCTCCACCAGCTTTACCAGTAAATGTAACGGGCCATTCTAAGGCGATTCCAACTTCTTGAATTTTAAGAAACAGGCATTCAATTAATTCCAACGCGTCTTCACGGGTAATTTTACCTTCTTTCATATCTTTTTCATAATAAGGCCAGAGGATACGGTCGATTCGATGTCCTCCGCCGTGACCATACACCGCTACGAATTTTGCAGCCACTTCAATAATCCAATAGAATTGTATTGCCTCATGTAAATTCCGTGCAGGTTTAGCAGGTACTTGCCTCAAAGTGGCGGATATTAGTTCTAGTTCCTTTTTTCTTTCGGTATTGTCCTCTTTTTCTGCTTTCTGTTCTGCTAATTCTGCAT
>WJKO01000692.1 GCA_014729055.1 Promethearchaeota archaeon
ATTCGGTTTACGGGATGCTGCAGGTTTGGGTATGCTTAATTTTCAGTTGGCACCGGGTTCTAACCTAAAAACAGGTCTAAAATTATTTAATTATGATCGAAGTCGCAATATTGATCTGGAGGTTTATTTGGATTCTGAGGATATATTAGAGGATTGGTTTTTTTACTCTAAAGAACATTTAAACTTAGATCTTTTTAGCTATAAAATTGTACCGCTATATATTTCAATACCGGAGGATGTTAAGCAGGGAGATTATAAAGGTAAAATTGTTGCAAAATTAACTAATTATGACGGATTAGAGGCTAATAGAGGTGGTGGGTTAACTTTTTCAACGGCTGTAGGGATTAGATTTAATTTAAGTATTGATGATGAATTCGAAAAATTTAATGATTTTGATTCTGAGGATATTCAATTTGAAGAATCAGAGCTTGAAGAGTTAGATCAAAATACTGTAGAGAGTAGTACTGTTTTGCTTAAGAGTATTTTGGCGGGTGTTTTTTTCTTGTTTATTTTTCTTTTGTTTTTTATTAGAAAATTTAAGAAATAATAATCAGTTTAACTTATATATGTATTCATTTAAGTTACTACCTGTTCCGCCTTTATTTAATGTTTTATAAACAGGAATGTCGAATTTCAGGTTAGATATAAGGTAATCAAAGTTTTCATTGATGTAATCTTTTTCACTGTCATGTAGTGTAATAGTTTCTTTGCTTTTACTTAATTGGTTAATGGTCAGGAAGTTAAATTTAATATTCTCTATTCCTGATGATAAAACTAATAATTTCCAATAGCTGTTACTAACCGCGGTGTTATCTTCAATATCACCGATAAAAAGTATTTTTTCATTTTTATCTTTGAACAATTTTGTTGTTTCAGGAGTGAATTTTGTGAAATTATAAAGCCAAATTGAAGTGAATACTCCGGTGCAAATTAATATCGTGGAGTAAACTATAATCAGTTCCTTTTTTTTGTTTTTTATTAGAAGTAGGTTTAATATTAGGATTAGAGCAAATATGATTGCAAAAACGTAGTTTTTACTTTGTACTAGATTGTTAACAATCGAACTAATGCTTGTGTTGTATAAGAATGCGATGTCTAGGTTATAATCTAGCCTGATTTTTGAATATTCTATAAATAATAAGCTACTTACCAGAATGATGTGAATAATATATGTGACAAGATTGAATTTTATTTTTTTTAGTTGCGTGAAGAGAATTACTGCGTAAATAAATATGTATATTATTGAATTTTGGATGACCTTTGTTAAGAAGGCAGTGCGTAATTCTTCTTCGTAATAATGATCAACAGACAGGATACCTATGATGAAATTCGAAATCAGGAATGTTAACAGGAAGTAGCGTGTATTTAATACGAATTTTGATTTTGAACTGAATAAAAACGATAGTATAAGAAATATGGGGATGTAGTAGCTTGCAATAATATAACTATTAAGTTGATTTTTTATAGCTACAATAAGGTGTTTGTAAAAATTGAAATTAATTAATTGAAAGAGCCTCATATCAATTAAATCTCTGAGATTTGGAAAGAATATAGTTATTGTTATATAAGAGAGAATAAAGGCTCCGGGTAGATAGATGAGTGCAACACTTTTTTTGTTCTTATTTAGGATTAATTCATTCACAATAAGTGAAAAGGGCAGAATTAATCCTATTGGATTTGTAAATATTGTTAAAAAAGCAAATAATATAGATAGAGTTTTATATTTGATTGAGTTTTTTTCAAATGAGGCTTGGTAAAAGTATAAGAACCAAATGCTTAAAAATATCAATAATACAGTGTTTGTAGCTGTATATCCTGCGATTATTATTTGTGGAAGCAGGTTGAAAACCAAGATTAATAGTATTAGGTAACTTTTTTTGCTTATAAATTTTTTAAAAATTTTATAAAGAGGAAATATTAGAGAGCTTATTAATAAATTATTTAGAATTAAGACCAGTTTGTATGCTAATGAACCTGAAAAAAAGATGTATATAGGTGATATGATCATTGAATATAGAGGTGATAACTCTGTTATTGGAACTGACGTTAGCAATGTGCAGCTTTTTATTTCAAAATATTTGATGAAATGTGTGGCCTTAACTATACTACAAGCTTCTTCTGAGAGCAGGTATGGTCCGTTTATGAAAATACCGAACAGGCTTTTTATAATAAAAATTGAAAAGAAAGTAATAATAATAAGTTTTGATGATTTTTTCATATTACCATTTTTTATATACTTTATAGTGTTCTTTTGGGTCGGTTAATTCTAAGGGTAAGTCTAACTTATGAGTTGTTATTATATAATCGGCTGATTTGTAGAAGTCTTCATGCTTAAAATCATCGGTATCTAATTTACTGTATTGGTCCGGGTTATCCCCAGAGAAACTAATGAATATGGGGGTTATCCGATTATCTGTTACGGTTATCAGTTGCCAAACCAGGTCTAGTTCTATGTTTTTTGTATTGTCTGTAAGATATGTAATATTAGATTCCTCCTTACTAAATGCTTGAACTATATGGGGGACTATGGTGTAGTTTATATGATTGAAATATAGGATTGTGCTTTGAGTTATTAATATTGTGCCGAGTATGAGTGCAATTAATCTTTTTTTATTAGTTATGTATAGGAATATGAGCATAAAACTAAATAGGAGAAATGGTATTCCCAAGATATGTTTTGATTCAATTAGATCAAGATTAAAATAATGTGTTACGGGGTCATAAAAGGATATGATACTGAAATTTAGTGAATGTTTTATGGGGCCGTCCTTAAATAATAGTAAAGCCCCTAAACTTATTATAATAATTAAAAATGAGTAATTTGATGCAAGGAATTTTTTTTGTTTTTTTAATAGTATCAGGGCGTAGAATATTATGAAGCTGGTAGATACATTGATATATCTGGTTATAAGTAAGGGGTCTTTTTCGTTTAAATAATATCCATAAATATGTTGTGCGCTAATTATTAGGTTTAGGATTATGAAACTTATTAAAAAGAATTTTTCTTTTTTAAGCTTTTTTATGTTTGTTAGAAAAATAATTACGGGAATAAAATAAGTTGCAATTAATAAACTGTTAAATTGATAATGTATAGCTTTTAATATGAAGATCCAATTTTGTATATCATATAAAGAGTTTAGCTTTGTTGTTAAATATGAAGTTCCACTACTACCCATATAAAAATATGCCGCGAATGCTGTTATAAACAGTGTAAGGGGGAATAAAACAAGTCCGATTTTTACTCTGTTTTTGGAAATTAATATTTCGCTTATAATTATTGCCAAAAAACTTATAAATCCAAATGGCCTTGTAAAAGTAATTATAAGACTGAGAATTATTGATAAGATTTTGTAAATACTGGAATGTGCGTTGTTTTCCAGGGATTTTACATAGAAGAACAATAGCCATATACTGCTGCTCATAAAAAGAGTTTCAGTCATTAAGGTTTTTTCATAGGCAACAATTTCCGGGATAAAAACGCACAGAAGTATGCTGATTAAAATATATTTATTATCATTGATATATTTTTTGAAGATTGAATAGAGTGGAAATACCGTACTGGATATCAGCAAAGAATTTAATATTAGTATCGCGTAATATGCTTTAAATCCGGAAAAAAATAAGTAAATGGGAGAAATGAGTATTGAGTATATTGGTAGGGGATCTTTTCCTTTTAATTTAGAGAGCTCGTTGCAGGTTTCTATGTTGAATGTTTCTATAAAATGTTTTGCTCTTAAAACTACGCATGATTCATCAGAATAAATTATGGGCATTTCCATAAAAAAACTGATGCAGATTTTTATTATTAAAACTATTTCAAAAAGAATTAATAAATTCCAAAAGGTTTTTTTAATTTTCATTTTTTAGTTTTCTTTTATGTATATTGTTTCGACTTGTTCAATTTTTGATTGGCTGTTTAGCGAAACTTTATAAAGGTATAATCCTGCCAAAATTATTACAATTATGATAAAGGCCATGATTATTAATAGTTTTGTTGGTTTTTTTTCGACTTTTTCGGGTTCTATAAGTTCGGCATCCGGGTTTGTAGGAATATTGGGATCTTGTGGAGCTTGTTCTTGGGTTGTTTGTGGC
>WJKO01000067.1 GCA_014729055.1 Promethearchaeota archaeon
AACCTATATCTTGTAGTATACCACATTACGGGATTTTCACCACCCGGAACCGCTTCCATCTGGCATAAATTCTCTATATTTCCCCCTAGGATCCAATCAAAATGACGTGTCATAAAATCGTAAAGGTCATTTCGAATTGTTGCATTATCTGTAAGGTTCCATGCATAAGCGGCAGCAAATACTGGTCTTAAAAGGCGTGCGTTATTATAAGTTGGTGGTCCTTCTTCATAATCCCTTAGTAAATTGAAATAGTTATTGTCATCTTTCGTTCGCTTGTTAATTATTTCAGTGAAGATATCAATTGTTTTATTATCTAAAATATAATTTAATCCGTTCCATCCTAGTGTCCCATTGAATTCCTTTGCAAATTGCAGCGTAAATGCAAAATCTTGCATATTGGGAAAAGTTGTAGAGGAATTCGATCTATATATAATATAATTGGAAATATTAATTGCGTTCGTCAAATAGGTAGAGTTTCCCGTCAATTTATACATTTCCACTTCACTCAACAAGTCTCTATATCCATAACCACGCCAATAAAGATTATCGGCTTTTTGGGAATTATTGTGTGAGTATCCCAAGTATTTTTCAAACGCAAAGCGCGATTTATTGGCCCATTGCTTAAAATCAGTCACATTATCAAGATAGAATCCGTAATCCTCACATATTCGTGCCATAGACGCAAAACTTGCGGTGATAAGGTGTACTGACGATCCTCTCAGAAATTGGCTGAGATATAATTTTGTGTGATTTACTGGAAGATCATCACGGTCGACTTCTCCCTCATCATCTGAGATCCAACGACCATATCCATAATCCTCTTCATATTCTGGAGGACCAAAAACCGTCCAACGTATTGACATATTTGCGCCCAAAGCTGTGGAATCAAAGAATAATTTTTCCGGTTCATACCATCGGCGAATCCAAAATTCCAATCCAAACTTTGATTCTTCTATTATATCTGGAATTGAATCATTTTGCGGGTACATATCAAGATGTCCTTCTTGGTTAAAATAGTTCGGTGTTTGATTGAAACTATACAATAACGCATAATTACAGGGAGGCATACGTGTTCCGTAGATATTATAATCTCCACTATCATGCCATCCGCCGGTTAAATTCATACCGAGATCTGTCTGGTCTGTATCAACCCATTCACCTGCAAGATTCAGTCCCATATTGGTATGACTAGAATTCACATAAACATATCCTTCATTAGAATCGTTATACAGATACCAAGCGTCATGGAGATGACACGCTTCATGACCTACATACTCATCCTGGTGAGGAGGTAATACGGTAACAGCGGTGCCACAGCGCATGTAGTAAAACCAATAAAGACTGGTTTGCTTTACATCATCTAAATAGTTATTAGAGATCTTAAATGCATAGGACTTCTTCTGATGGGATCCCAATTTTGCATTAATATAATAGTTCCCTTCAGTTTTTAAATCCGTGAAGTTACCTAACCATAAATAACGTCCCCAAAGATGACCTTTCCGTTCCAAATTTCCCGTTTTGACAATATTTTCTGTATCGGAATCAATGATTTCAAATGTCCCCTCTATATCAGGATATTCATAATTCATAGCCAAAAAGAATGTTTTTTCTTGATTTGGGAGCATTCCAACATTATTAACGAGGATTTGGGGACGCTCTTTTAGCAGATCTGCTCCAACTAAAATGGGGATAATACAAGTATTGATAATCAATACGGCGGCAATTACTCGCCTCCTTTTCGATAAATCACCCCTTCTACGATAACCTCTATTATGTTTACCAACACCTTGGACTTGATTGTTTTCTTGGTTTCTTTCATGGTTTCTTTCATAGTTGCTTTCATTGGTATCATTCTTGACTTCGCTGCGTTCCTTTAATTTTTGAAAGATCTTTTTTATTTTGAATCCAGAAACGTAGAAGGCGACGGTCAAACTGCAAATAAAGATTGATGGAAATAAAGAATTATATAGCCAATTAATTTCTATATTACCTGCATTAGGATTAAGTGCCCAATAAACTACTACAATTAAAAGGAAACTGAAGCCAATTAGACCCGTAATCACCCTATAAAGTGTATATTCACGTAACTTTTCTTTTATGATAGCATAGATTATAAAGAATCCAACAATCAAGATAAGAGATATTTGCATGAACGATACTCCCACAAATTCGACATCATCTCCCATATCGAGTTTCCCTAAATGGGAAAGGAAAACGCTACCGACAATATCTATGAACGCAGCAAGTACGATTATGAAAAATATGATGGGCAATAGTTTAAATTTATATCTGCCTTCATTTTTTGCTTCGTAGGGAATCATTTTACGATAAATAACCAGTATTATTCCTGTTAGAAACATAGCGCTTAATATCCAATATATTGTCATGTAAGCCGAATAACTGGTGAAACCGCTCTCAATAGTTAAATCCTTTGTAAATAGTAATATATTGAAATATAATAACCCGATAATTAAGAAAATCATACCTAATGGTTTAAATTTCATCCTCTTTTCTACTAAACCGCGTTCTTTAAGTGCTTTCAGTCCATGAATATAGAAAACTATCCCCAAACCCGCAATGACGGGGATTAAGGTTAAAAACATCTGGGGAAAATATGGTTTATTGTTAATTGTATAGTAACCTTCAGATATAAGCGAAACAATATCCATATAATATCCATTAATATAAATGTGACTCCCGAGACCCGTCTCCTCAGGACCCAGCAATGAAAACAATATTTCTAACAGAATAACTCCGATTGCTACTATTATCGAGACTTTTCCAATCTTTTTAACCTTTTGATTTGGTTTTACTTCAATCAGTCTGTCCTTCGAGTCAAAAATCCGGGGCTTTATCAAATGAAATATTCCTGCCATTATAAGAGAAAAGATAACGAAAAAATGAAAATTACCAAAAAAATACTGCCACCCGCATATTTCCTCGGGAGCATAATATCGATAATGGGCAAGATCGAGATATCCAAACAATGACATTTCCTCTAAGCCCGTATAGTTATATTTGTCATAAATATATCTAAGCCCCTCGGAAAATGCAAAACCTAATATAAGAAGAGCAATTAGCACGGGAATAATTAAAAAGACAATAGCAAATTTTAGATCGACTAGTTTCTCTCGGAACGAACCCATACTTTATTATTATTTCTTTTTGTTCTTATTTCTTATTTGAATTCTCTTCTAAGTTTTTCTAAAGCTTCATGTAATGGCAGATTCTCGTATTCTTTTGCTTTAACATAGTGATCTTCACAGAACCATTCCGCATTAGGTGGATGTCCGATGATATATTCTTCCTTTGCTCTTTTATACCATTTCTTGTCAGATTCTCTTTTCTTAAAATAAACCAATCCGCCCTCGTTTGGGGCGAAACGCTTATCACAGATTGCACATATGGGAGGTCGCATAATTACTAGAATCTCACGAGCCGTAGTACAGATCAGCGCGTCCGCACCCGCTCTGCACCACTGAGAAACATAGGTTAAGTATCCCGATAGACTGGCGTGGTTCTATTTGTCATACATTGAAAAACACATAGCGACCTTTTGCATCGACTTGATTTATGCGGAATCTAAATAGAATAGTACCCATTTGATAACTTTTAAAAAAATAAAGACTGATTAAAATATATGGAACTTTTGGTACCCATTTTATCGGGATGTTTATCCTATCTTAGTAAGAAGATAATTGATATTATTGCGGAACGTATTGAAGAGAGAAAAAAAGAAAATTTAAATAATTTCTTAGAAACAATTATAGAACCAGAGGTAATAAACGTAACGTCGCTTTCAGAATTCGTAATGCATTATCATAATAACCAAGGTCAACTGGCTTTGAAAATGAAAGCGGAACACCCACTTCAAGTTCTAACTGATCAATCTAGACATTTTGACTTAAATATACCTCTTGAAAAATTCCCTTACTTAGACGAATTAAAGAAAAGTCAACCAAAAGATTTTCTTACGATAGATCGAGATGAAAATACACATAATACTTCAGTTCAAGTATATTTAAAACAACATGTATCAATGTATGAAGAAGAAGAAAAAGTAAAATTGTTAGAGAAAGACGTACCGCATTTGGTTCATCTGATTGTACCCGAGAGCGATATATTAACCAAAGACTCAATTAGGAATACGGAATTTGATGGTGATAATTTACGTATCCCACTTGAGTATGAGGAAAGGAAACCCGAGAAAATTGCAATTATGAGTTCAACTCAAAATTATATAATGCCAGAACACTCTAAAAGTCAATATCTTCAGCCAAACAAGCCAAATGTTGTTGATTTACCTGCTGTTAAAAAAAAGTTTTTCTGTATCTATTGTGGTTATCAATATGATTCTGTGGTTAATCTATGCACAAATTGTGGAAGAGAATTAAATTAGATCCTATCATAATTCAATGAAGAGTATGAATTGAAAATGTCCATAGATGAAGAGGAAATTAATTTAGCATCATTTGTAAAAAAAAATAATGTAACTGAAACTCGAGAATCTCTGAATGATCTGTTTAAATCATTTAGTCTCTCTCTTCCAATAATAAACATTTCTTTATATTCCTCTCAAGGTTTTCATATCCATAGCATGAAAGATTTAAATGCAATACATGATGAAGTAGCCCCTTTCTTATCTGGAGTATATAATCTTTCTATCTCGTTTCAAGAGAATCTTCTTCAAGGAGATTCTATAAAATTGATCCAATTTTATGGTGAAAAAAATAATATATATGTGTTTAAAGTCAATTTAGAATTAATTCTCGTTCTTGAAACACGAGATTTGCGTGATATCGCTGAGGGTCTATTTGATATTCAGATCCGAAACCTAATTATGAGAGTTCGAAAACTATTAGTGGATGGAGGCAATTAAATGAATAGGATTGCTCAATTCGAATTAGTGGAATTGATGCGAAAAACTAGTCTATTTATTTTTCATAAATCTATTGAAAAGACTTTTCCATTGATAAGAAGAACAGTAACAGAATTTTTAAATGACCCCTCATATAAGACCAATCATATAATTAATCTAAAAACTTTAATATCAAATTCAAATGAATTTACGAGATATATACAAAAAAATAGAAACAAATTTAGAAATGAAGAATACGAAATATATACAAGAATTTATAGTAATTTTGATGAGATATTTAATATA
>WJKO01000693.1 GCA_014729055.1 Promethearchaeota archaeon
CGATTTAAAAATTCAATACATTGCGCTGTGAACTATTGTTGATGTTATGACTGGAATCTTTTGTTAAAGTTTGCAATAACTATTGCAGCTTGTCCAATACTTATGCCTGCATCTCCAGGGGGAATGTCTTTATGTTCCATAATCTTAAGATTTGGTTGAGTTTCTTGTTGCTCCTTTAATGCGTTTAAAAAGCTCGTTGATAAAATTTCATTATAAGCAACACCACCGCTAAGCCCTATTGCCTTATATTCAAGCTTGTTTGCTATCGTGATAGATGCTTTTGCAAAAATTACTCCTAAAGAATGTAAGACTGATGCTGCGATATCGTATTTTAATTTATTGAGAATATGCTCAATTCCTGTAATACTTTCTTTCTCAGCGCTCTTCATTTCACTTTTTATAACAGTGTATATTCTATCAATGACGGATTCAAGATGTATAATTCCGTCAAAGTCAGGATCTTCAACGTTTTCCGTAATTTCTGAATGAAAATCATATTTGAAAGGATCACCAAAATGGGCAGTTCCTTCGAGTCTCATTGCGGGTTCTCCCCTATATGTCTTTTTCTGACATATTGACAATAAGCTTGAGACTGAATCGAGAAACCTTCCACAACTACTTGAATATGCAACATTCTCCCCTTCAGCATAGGCGCCTAAGATAGCATTCAATTCGTTAGTTTTATACTTAAGATTTTCTTCCAGATTGAGTTCGAGAGCAATAGTTTTTGCTTTTTCTACACCGTACAATTTAATTAAAAAACCAATTAACATTCGGGGAGGATATTTTACGCATTGGTCACCACCAACCATTGGAATATAAGATTGGTGCCAGATTCTTTTAATCTTTGCATAAGTTCCCGCAACGATCTCGCCTCCCCAAGATTTTCCATCAGTTCCATATCCCACCCCATCAAGATTAACAACAATGGCTGGTTCGTTTTCACCAATTTTGCAATCTACCATCAAACTGGCAGCATGGGCACAGTGATGTTGAACTGATTCTAAAAGAACATTGGCTCTCTTGGGGCTAACGGCGTTATCAGTATTATCGGCATCTTCAGCGTTGTCATATGTATCCGTAAACTTATCATAGAGTTCTTTTGCTAACTGCGTAGAGCTAAATAACGGATGCAAATCATGTGCAATCGCCTCAATCTCTTGATCCTTTAGTTTCAATAGCTCTTTAAGATGTAATACTGAATTTCTCAGAAAATTGTATACCTCCAATGATGTCCCATTCCCTATATGTTGAGTTGGAAACAACCTATAGCCTCTACCCACTGTACCTGTAGAGTTAAGTTCTGGCCCAACAGCGATTGTTCCTTTTATTTTCGTGCCAAAGGGTAGCGGTATATATTCGGGAACATATCCTCGTGATCGACGAATGATCTTCTCAGTATTTCCATGAACTCGTAACACACTATCGTCAACTCGTTGATATATAAGCCTATTATGGAGTAAATACGCGTCTGCAATAGAATCTAATTGATTAAGAACGTCTTGAGGTTTAATGGCCATTGGCACGTGAGAGATATTACCGCTGGTATAAATTAAAGGTACATCTCCAACTTGATCAAATAATAAATAATGAATTCCTGCATAAGGGAGCATTACTCCAGTATTATGCAATCCTGGAGCCAAAGATTCGGGTAAATCACAATCTTTCTTTCTATCTAATAAAACGATAGGTCTGCGGAAACTTGTTAGAATTTTTTCTTCATAATTATTTACATGGACATATTTCTCCAATGACTTTAGATCTCTCACCATAATTGCAAATGGTTTGTACTGTCTATCTTTTTTTCTGGCTCTGAGCTTTTTTATTACTCGTTTATTTTCAGCCAGCCCTACTAAATGTACTCCTCCTATACCCATAACTGCGATAATTTTTCCCTCTCTAATCATTTTGCCTGCCATTTTCACCGATAATGGTGCTATTCCAGATACTGAACTTTTATTTTCTAAGTAAAAATTCAGTTTATCTGGATGGTGATCTTGATATTCGAGAGTGGGAAAAAGATTCATGAATTCTTTTCGCTTAAGAAACTTATTATTGACCATAAAAAAGTAATTGGGTCCACATCTTACACAAGAAAACGTCTGTGCATGAAATCTTCTGTTTTTGAAATCCTTATATTCCTTGATACAAGATCCCGCAAACTTTTCCCAAGGTATGATATGACATAAGGGAAACTCATTCATTGTTGTTCTTTCACGATCATATGGTAATTCCGTGGTCGTTGTATATCTTGGACCACACTGAGCACAAGCAATAAATGGATATTTAAAATAGCGCCTACTTTCAAGGTCATACATTTCTTTTATACATTCGTTACAGATAGCTATATCAGGCGGTAAAGTCAGTCCTGCACCCGTTCCTTTTACGCTGGGGTTTATTTTCAGCTCCGATTTAATCAATTCGAGGTTAATGTTATCAGTTTCATTCAAATCTTTTTCTTCAATGGTTTCATCTATAATTTTTTCGATATATGATATATTTGGTTTTTGGTTCTGAATATCTTCAATGAAGTTATGGATATCGGAACTAACTAAATCATTTTCTACTGGAATCAGTAACTCGACGCCAATATTACCTTTATTAGTAATACTGCCCTTTAAATCGTATTCCTTCATAAGATTATAGATGAACGGACGAAATCCGACACCTTGTACTATACCTTTGATTATTATTTTTTTGAATTTCATGAATCGACTAACCAATGGAATAATTTTATTGTCAAATAATATAATAGTATGTATTTCATTAAGAGCCTTATTTTTTTTGGCTCAATATTAAATCATAATTACATTTTCAAATAATTTCCTCTTTTATTTTATTAATTTTGGAAGATTTTCCGTTTTTTCATTATCATACTTCAAAAAAATTTTTTATATTCTTATCGACTCTAGAAATTTAATATATTACACTTGATATATTAGAGGAGAGTTAATAATATAAATAATTGAGCAACTATTTAATATGATTATTGAATTTTCTCTGATATTATAAGTAATAGATGGTGTTATAAATGATAATTACGGATGAAAAACCTTGGGAAGAAATTAAAGCTGCCCTAGATGACTTCAATGTAAAGAAAGTGGTAATTACCTCATGTGGTGTCTGTGCTGCAAAAGTGGGTACGGGCGGTACGGAAGGAGCCGCAAAGATGGAAGCTAAA
>WJKO01000694.1 GCA_014729055.1 Promethearchaeota archaeon
CTTTTTATTCTTTGGGTATATCTTCTTGAAGTTTCTCAATTTCTCTCCTTATAATGTATTGAAGATAATCTGTTGCTTTTTTGAAACCTATCGGTTTATATTGTTTGATATAATCCTCCAAAAAAATCTTAATGCTCGCCGGTACACGGATAACCCAATCATCTTGTTCTTGATTTTATTGAGAAAAAAAATCGGAATTTAAATCCTTACCTAAAAAAAACAGAAGTGTTCGAAAATATGATATAAATATTGTCCATAAAAACGGACATAACCAAAGTTTTAATGTATAAATTACTTTATTTTTAGACGTTTAGTGGGATTTGGGCTTATAGTGGCAACCAGAGTATAAAGATTTGCCGTAAGATTTAAATACTCTTTTTTCCTATATGATCATAACCTGTAAAGGTTCAGGTTGATCAAGTTTGATCACATAAACATAACCTTGTTATATTTTGTTAGTTGTTATAATTGTTATCTTGCTATATTTCGTGATTCTGAATTGATTTAAAGCGAAAATTAAATGTGAAGATGTATTCTTTTATCATATCATTATGAAAGTCTCTGTCGATCAAACGAAAATTCTGCATTCAAGTGCTTTAAAATCTGTAAATCTTGAAGTGGAAGGATTACCCCGGGTCTTTAAAGTAGAAGGAGACTTTTTTAGTGATCATACTTATATTTTTGAAACACCAAGCGGATTCCAAATACTATCCAAACCTTGGTTGGTCGGTGGGTCTTTAGCTGAAGCTGCGCGGCAATGTAGTAGCGAATTTCTAAGAATTGCATTTCTTCTTTGTCCAGAGTTCCAAACAACGACATATCATCAGATAACTGAGGTTATTCCCTTAGCGGGAGCATTATATTATCAAATCGGTCAAGCCTTTCAAATATTATTTCATGAATCGTTGAAGCAATGTTTTATCGGTGCAAAACGTGTCATTGATGAAGGATCTAATGAATGGATAACGCAACTATCTTATCTAAACTTTGAAGCGCTGCCAGATAATCCTGTAATCTTGATCGGAGATACGATTGCGACGGGCGGAACTATAGAGCGTATTATTAGAACTACTAATAATTATGCACAGAATCCGAGAGCAATCATTTTGTTATCTCTTGCAGGTAGCGGTATTGGCGCATACAAGCTGTCTAAATTAGAAGATGAATTCGGCTTTCCAATTTATTTATTTTTCTCGAATGCATTGTTTGGTGTCGCTGAAAACGGAACTGATATGCCGTGGGCTCATCCTGCAACGCTTACATCGAAAAAGAATAGTGAGAGTATCCTGAAAATTTACGGACCTCAGTTGGCGCGAGATTGGTGTTCAATATGGGATTGGGGCGAACGGGCCAAGGATCCGCAAAAACATCTGAGGTTATTGTTAAACACGACCAACGCCCAATTAGAGAATGAATCATATCGAGAATCTTTTCCAATTCTGAAACATATTAAAAAAAATACATTAAAAGCACAACAGAAACGCGAAAAAAAATTAAAAATAAATTAAAAGCTAATTAAGAGGTTTTGACTTGTGAAATTTGATAAAATTACACCTTGGTCAAAAAGCGAAATTGAAGAATTTGCAAATCAATGGGTTAATTCTAAACCTCAATTGGAAACATCCTCAGATATATCAAAATCGAACGAACAAAAGGGGCAAGAGGAATTCCTCGCCATCGCTTTGAGTAAATACCATAATCTGTATTCTTATAAAGATATTAGAGCCCAGTTATCGGGGGATGTCAACCGGAAAAACAAAGTAATACAATCCGCTATATTCACAATAAATCAAAAAACCAAGAATCTAGTTGAAGAACACGATGATAAAGGGACATGGAAATCCAAATATGCTAAATCTTCCCAAGATATTAGCCATTCAGGCGATTTTTGGCAAAATCTGTTATTTCCGATGGTCGCTTTTCTCCTTAATGGCTCGGATTATTTCCAAGATACAGGTTTAAAAAAGATTATTTTAGAGCGTATAGAATTCGGTAATCGTTACCTTGATATAGAAAAAGTGCATGAATTACGTAACTGGTGGGCAAGTGATATAGGCATTCCACGAAACCTGTATAAAATCATGTTTTTAGACTTAGATAATTACATCATCCCGAAAAAACTCAAAATCCCATTAGTTGAATTCGTATTATTCATCGGCTTCTATCCGAGAAGTATGGGCTTTAACACGGACATGAAAAAGGGCATGCTCAACCTTAAAACAGGTATGAATATGTTGTGGGTTAATTATAACCTATTTCAAGCGGGTATACTATTTGGAAACATCGATTTTGTGCAAACCGCCGTAGAAAACATTAATCAAATTATTTCTATCAATCAGAGATGGACAGGAGATGGTATTGCCCCCGATGGTAGTTTTCATCAGCATTGTCTTCCGAAAATAACGGGTATCAACATGGGATATGGCTCATCCTTCGTCGAAACCGCATCTCTCTATTTTTATATTATGAATCACATAGAGAATGCAAGTGACACTATGAAGTTGAAGATAGATTCAGACACACTACGCGATTTTCACACGTTACTTGAATTTGTCTTGTGGAATACATGGAATAATGGCATGAATTATTGGTCTAAAGGACGGGCATTAAGCAGGCACCATTTGATGCATCGAATTGGAGGATATCCTTCTATATTAGATCATGCGCGACCGCTTCTGTTTACGGATTATGTGTTGTTAAAAGATATTCGTGATGATATTTTTAATACAACAGAAAATGACATCTTCTATACATTTCCTCAACCCGTTTATTTCGCAGTAAAATCGCTGAACATAGATAGTAATAACGATCCAGATGATTTAAATAATTTAAATGGGTTTTATGGATCTAAACATTTTCCACATGGACGACTGTGTGTCCATCGCAGTCCGCATCATCTTATAGCCGTCCAGCTGAATGATACCCATCATAAGACCTATTTTTCTATTCATAACGAAAATAAGCGAGGGTATCATTTGAATGAAGGATCCATTTACTACTTGACTCCACGTGTGAAAACAACCACACAAACTCAATACGCTTACCCTTGGGATTGTGTTCTCGGGACTACTAATATTAAAGGAAAACATGCGATCAAAGAAATAAAGGCACATTCAAAAGGCGTCTCAACGGGCTCACTTGGTAATAATGGGCTAATTGCGTTTGAATTCAATCAGAATGGTATCAAAGGATGGAAATCCTATCATTTTATTCAGAATTTTATTGTGCTTATTGGCTCAAAAATAACGCGAAAATTCGAATGGAGATTGAAATATCGTCACACGCCACTAACAACAACACTCTTTTCAGTCCCAATCGAACAGGGATCTGGCAAATCATCTGGCAAATCATCTGGCAAATCATCTGAGAACAGACAGATTTTCTTTATAGAGGATTGTGGTTTGAAGATTTTAAGCGCATCGTTGAATGACGGATGTATCATTGAAGAAAAAAGAAAGAAAATAAGAATTAACCCCTCGGAAATTAACGAAATGTATTCGCCGGACAAGAAACAGACGATAAAGAGCATATGGGAAATTGTCCAAATAAACCACGGAAAAAAGCCAAAAAATCAAAGTTACTCTGGTATCCTCGGATTCGGTCTAAATGAATCTCAATTCAGTCGAGAACTAAGCAAATTAAACCTCGAAATCACCATGAATAATGTCGGGCATTCTTTATGCAATATTTCTCGTGAAGGAGACACTCGTATAGAGACCAGTTCAATATTGTTCAGACCAGGACAAATGGCTACCGGATATATGTCCGAACCGGGATGTATTATTTGGAATGTCTCTATTGACCCAAAAAATGCAGAACGCATTATTGGAGATCAGCCTGAACATGGAGACCTCTCCGATTTGACCATTAATACTTATAACACGCTTGAATTATTTGTTGCGGTGGAAGTTACTAATAATATATTGAAAAAAGATCAGTTTCCACGGGATATTATAATAAAAATTCCGATATTATTAAAACATGAAACATACGAGGATCCCCGCATTCTATCCGTGAAACGAAACATTGAAGGGAAC
Organism: Promethearchaeota archaeon; assembly: GCA_014729055.1. GTDB lineage: Archaea > Asgardarchaeota > Lokiarchaeia > Sigyniarchaeales > Promethearchaeaceae > WJKO01. The sequence goes on from WJKO01000694.1 coordinate 4,038, forward strand.
GTAACTGAATTGACCATAAGAATTAGCACCCTTCTGGGCGAATTATTATACCTTTAGGAGGTACAGAACTATATCAAACTAATAATCCATATGCTAAAAAATAACCAAAATAAAAAACACATGTTGGTAAAGGAATGAACGAACAACAAACACGTAAATTAAAATGTAAAAAATTCAATGTCTTCGCCTATCTCAAGAGAATCTGGACGGGAACGTCCTCTAAAAAAGAATATCTTGTGTATTTTGTAATTGTGCTCGCGATTTATTTTACTGGCGTAATCTTGGCTGCATCCGTTTACCCAGAAGAATTTTCCATGAGAGAGGTTTATATCAGCTATCTCGGAGGATATCCAAATAACCCAGATGGCTATATGATCTACAACACATGCGAATTTATCGCGGGATTTCTTTTGATTCCACATTTTGTTTACCTTTTGAGAAATATCTGGCCCACGGCTAAACTCTTAAACGTCATTACTGCACTATTTGGGATTATTGGATGTATTGGATTTGCATTGATAGCCATATGGCACCAAGGAACGCCAGGAGATGGGCATTCAATCACAACATGGCTTGCATTCGGCGGATTTGGGGGGGCAGCGTTTTTTATGTTCTTTCTGCTCATTAGAAAAATGATGCTTAAGGATTCGTGGCCAAAATGGTATACATTTCTCTTGCTATACGGCTCGACTTTTGCAATTTTAATAACAACACTTTTACTTGAGAATTACAGCGATTGGTTTATTGCTCTGGGGCTTGATCCCGCCTATACAAGCGGAAAGTTTATGGAATGGATGTATTTCTTTACCGTGTTTGATTGGTTGATTTTCTCGGTATTAGTTACTCCGGGCTTGATCAAAGATTAACATCCGCCTCCATAAAAATTGCGAAAAAAAAAAAAAACTTCATAAAGATGATACAATTTAAAAAAAAAATTCTTAGCTCACGCTAATTTTCCTCATCATCGGTGTCATATTACTCCTTTTTAGTGAAAAGTCCGTTCAATGCGAAAACAAAGATTAAAAATCTCTATGAATATCCATTACCCAATAGAATTCACAATTTTTTCTATCAAGAATTTTACGTAAAAACAAGAAAAAGTGTTTAGAATATGTCTGAATCAGATAAAGAGAAACAAAAAAAATATTATCCCGAACCGGAACTCGCAAAAAACGCGCGTGTAAAGTCAATGGACGATTATAATAACATATGGAAACAATCCATTGATAATCCGGACAAATTCTGGGATAAAGAAGCTAAAATGGTCGATTGGTTCAAGCCATACTCCAAAGTCTGGCAAAGTCCGAAAGGAGATGGAGATGATTTTGTAGGAAAATGGTTCGTTGACGGAAAACTTAACGTATGCTACAATTGTCTCGATCGATGGGTAGAAAAAGGATATGGTGACCAAAAGTCACTTATCTGGATGGGCGAAGATGATACCCTTAAGGAATATACCTTTGCCTCGTTAAAAGATAAAGTATGTAAAGCAGCAAATGCTTTAAAAGAACTGGGTGTTAAAAAGGGCGATAGAGTATGTATTTGGCTGCCAATGGTTGATGATCTTGCAATTTCCATGCTTGCTTGTGCACGAATCGGTGCAATTCATTCAATTGTATTCGGTGGGTTCTCGGCTGAGTCCGTTAAGGATAGGATTGATGATAGCGACTGTAAAATCCTCATTACTGCGGATGAAGTCATGAGGGCAGGACGTGCTCGTCCCATGAAAGATAACCTTAAAGGTATAATTGAAACATGTCCATCAATCGAAAAAGTAGCCGTGGTTAAAGTAACAAACGGCGATGTTTACGAATATGAAAAGGACGTAAATTATACTGCATTGATTGAAAAGCAGTCAACTGAGTGTCCGTGCGAAGAAATGGACGCAGAAGACCCGCTATTCATTCTATATACAAGTGGTACCACCGGAAAACCAAAAGGTGTTGTTCATACCCAAGGAGGATATTTAGTATATTGTATGAGCACAAACTTGTATGTCTGGGATTATTCATGCTTGGTGGATCTAAAAGGGGGTAAACCATCGGAGAGAGATGTCTGGTATTGCACCGCCGATATAGGCTGGATAACAGGTCATAGCCAGATTGTTTATGGACCGCTCGCGTTGGGCGCTATCTCAGTAATGTATGAGGGTGTTCCTACGTGGCCTCATAAAGGCAGATTCTGGGAAATTGTCCAAAAACTGAAAGTAACCCATTTCTACACCGCTCCAACAGCGATTCGCGCATTAATGAAATATGGCGAGAAAGAGGTTAATAAATGGGACATCTCGAGCCTTAAAATGCTTGGAACCGTCGGTGAAGTATGTAACTGGCCGGAATGGATTTGGTATTGGAAAGTAATCGGAAAAGGTTCTACTGGGGAGAAGCCCGTAGGAAAACCGATAGTTGATTCCTATTGGCAGACGGAAACCGGATCTTACATGATGGTAAACTTCGGAGCAATTACACCTATGAAGCCTGGAAGTTGCACCTTTCCGTTCTTTGGTATCAATCCGAAATTACTGGACGAAGATGGAAATGAGGTTAAAAATACAAACACACAAGCATATTTCGCTTATGATATGCCTTGGCCCGGCTTAATGCGAACTGTCTGGGGCAACCATGAGAGATTTGTGAGCACCTATCTTTCAAAGTTTCCGGGACATTATTATACGGGCGACTACGCACAAATCGATGATGAAGGATACTACTTTATTCTTGGTCGTGCCGACGATGTTATCAAAGTATCAGGACATAGATTAGGTTCAGCAGAGGTAGAATCAGCAATCAACAGCCATCCGAAAGTTGCAGAGAGCGCAGTATGTCCATATCCGCATTCGATAAAAGGTTCCACGATTTTTGCGTTTGTCACGTTGATGGAAGGTGTAGACCCATCAGAAGATCTTAAAAAAGAAATTCAAAATCATACTCGTTCAGTTGCTGGTCCAACAGTCAAGCCCGAAGTGATTATGTTTGCTGATGCGTTGCCGAAGACTCGTTCCGGTAAGATTATGCGGAGGATTCTAAAGGCAATTGCGACGCAAAGCGAAATAGGCAATACAATGACACTGGCAAATCCGGACGTTGTACAACATTTAGTTGAAGAGCGGGCAAAGCTCGGTAAAATTGAGTTTTAGGAAACTCCATAATCAAAAGATTAAACAATCGAACAAAATTAACATAATTTTCATTTTTTTCCATTTCTGATCCATAATAGATGACAAATAAATTGGTAGAGAAACATTTTAGAAGAGAATTTTGACCCAGTTATATGGCGTTCCATGGGTCCTTTATTAAATTTACGCGCATCTGAATGACGTTCTCAATTTCTTTTAATTTTTGCCGCTGAGACCCTTCGCAAAAAGCAAGAGCAGTTCCTCCAGCTCCAGCTCTTGCAGTTCGACCAATACGATGTAAATATGTTTCAGGTACGTCTGGTAGGTCATATTGAATTACATGTGAAATATCCTCTACATCGAGACCTCGTGAAGCAACATCGGTTGCGACTAAAACCCGGATCTTACCCGTACGGAATTTTTTAAGCGCTCTTTGACGAGCATTTTGCGATTTATTCCCGTGGATTGGCTGAGCACGAACACCCCGCTTTTGTAACCTCTTAACAACCCGATTTGCCTTTCGCTTTGTTCGCGTGAAAACCAATGCTTTCGAGACCTTTTTATCAGCGAGCAATTCTTGTAATAAGGCTTGTTTTTTATTTTTTGAGATTAAAAACACGTATTGCTTTATAATATCCAAGGTAGGTTTTTCGGGCGAGATATTAATCTCGACTGGATTAGTTAAAATGCTTTTTGCGAGCTTTTTTACGCCTTTAGGGATCGTAGCTGAGAAAAGTAAGGTTTGTCTGCCTTTTTTAGGCGTCTGTTTTATGATTTTCCGAATATCGTGGATGAATCCCATATCTAACATGCGATCTCCCTCATCTAAAATTAAAACCTTTACATGCCCCAACTTTACATATCCTTGTCTCATTAAATCAAGTAATCGTCCTGGTGTAGCCACTACAATATCCACTCCTTTTCGTAGCTGTTTTACTTGAGGATTTTGTCCGACTCCTCCATATATAACGGTAGTTCTGAGACCCGTGTATCTTCCATAATTATTAAAACTATTATTAATCTGAATTGCAAGTTCCCTTGTTGGTGCGACAATTAAAATCCTTATATGATGTTGTTTATCTTTTTGCTTTGCAATACTCTGTAGGGTTGGTAGCGCAAAGGCGGCTGTTTTACCCGTCCCTGTCTGAGCACAGCCTAACAAATCTCGTCCTTTCAAGATATAAGGAATTGCTTGTGCTTGGATTGGCGTCGGTTCTTCATAGCCCTCATCTCTTACTGCGTGTAATAATTCCGATGTTAAACCGAGATCGACAAACTTTTTATCGCTCTTGATAGATTCTCTTTTGTTTTGTTTGGTCTTTGTTTTGAATTGTGGTAATTTTATCTCATTTTTTATTAGTTTTACATCTTGGGCTGCGGGTCCTTTTTCTCGCTCTTGAACTAAAAACGTGATACGATCTCCGCTATACATATCTCTATTTTCATCTGAATGTAGTGCAGAACGATGTAAGAATACGTCTTCACTTGATTCATCGGGTTTGATAAAGCCAAAGCCTTTTTTATCGTCGAACCATTTGATAGTTCCAGTCATTCTGATTGTATTATTTATCAATTTAATTCACTAATTTCTTTCTGTATTGGGTTGCTTCTCTCGATAAGCTAGATTTAGACGGTTTATTTTAATTGTCCGAAATAGCTTCATTGAGATTAATCAAATAATTAAATACCCCATCTCAGAAAGAGAAACCATGGCTGATGTGTTAATTCAACAAGTTTCTAATTTGCCAACGATTGAACGTTCAATCTTGAAAATTTAGAAGTAATAATTATAAAAAATAACCCATTGTTAGGTAACTAAAGGATGCATTGCCTTTATAATCTTGCAATTAGTAAGCAGTTAAAACTCCGAATATAAGAGATTAAGGAAATAAATTTGATAAAAAAGGGAATCGAATATCGATAATCTTATCACTTTTAGTTTAGAAGTGATAGATATTAATAAAAATGAAATGAAATGATAGATATTAATAAAAATGAAATGAAATGAAATGAAAAAGGAAGACATACGCTCAATTTTTGTTATCATCTTCGTTGTTGTATTAGGTATTCTCTTAGCTATTGCTGGCGGGGATGGGGGTTTGATGGTATTTGGGAACGTGAGTTTATTCGCTTTGAATATTGGTATTGCGTTTATTATCCAATGGTTGGTGTTTATTCCCTCATATCTAAAAAAGACGGAGAAATTCTATGATTTAACGGGTTCTGTTAGTTATGTTACGATTATTATTACAACGTTTTTACTAAGTCCAACGATCTCGCTCCGTTCTGGTATCTTGATGGTGATGGTCTTGGCGTGGTCTTTAAGATTGGGTATATTTCTGTTCCGAAGAGTTATTAAAGCAGGTAAAGACCGAAGGTTTGATGACATAAAGCAATCTCCTTTTAATTACTTAAAGGCATGGACAATTCAAGGTCTATGGGTCAGCTTTACGATAGCAGCAGCGTTGGCGGCGATGACGTCGGGCTTGAATCCAAAATTTGGAGTGTTTGGTATTCTTGGTATTATCGTTTGGATTGTGGGATATAGTTTCGAGGCGATAGCAGATTTTCAGAAGAATAAGTTTCGGTCAGATCTAGCAAATAAAGGGAAGTTTATCCATACAGGGCTGTGGTCGCTTTCGCGGCATCCAAATTATTTTGGGGAAATAACGATCTGGATTGGTGTAGTTTTGATTGCGTTTCCCTCGTTACAAGGTTTACAATATATCACGCTGATTTCGCCTGTATTTGTGGCGTTATTGATTACGAAAGTGAGTGGTGTTCCGAAATTAGAGAAGTATGCAGACGAGAAGTGGGGAGGGCAAGAGGATTATGAGAAATATAAACGCGAAACGCCTGTGTTAATTCCTAAACTTCCTCTCTTTAAAATGTTATAATAACAACTAAAATTTAAATAGATCTTCCCCATATTTTTTATATTACTCGTTTTACAAAGCCATAATATAAGTGAAGCAAGTATATAATAGCCAGACAAAAGGATGGAATATTAACGAACGATATTAAAATCTAGGTGAAGAAAATGAATGCTTATTTTTTTAAAATTCCTATGGTCGGAGATGGAGGCGTTGGTAAAACATCGCTTGTTACTCAATATGTGAATAAGAAATTTGTTCAAGACTATAAAATGACTATTGGCGTGGACTTTCAGTTAAAAGATGAAGTGCTTCCCAATGGTCAAAAAGTGAAATTGCAAATTTGGGATACAGGTGGGCAAGCGCGGTTTACATCGATTCGTACTGTGTATTATAGAGGATCCCATGGTATTGTGTTTATGTATGATGTCACCAATAGAGCAAGTTTTCAAAATTTGGGACGGTGGTTAGACGAAATAAACAAACATAATCCTAATGCTAAAAAGTTAATTATCGGAAATAAAATCGATTTAGTTGCACGTAGACTGGTCTCGACTACGGAAGGAGAGAACTATGCACTTTCAAAGGGCTGTTTATTTGGAGAGACATCTGCTAAGACTGGTGAGGGGGTTCGGGAAGCTATGCTTAAATTGATTCAGGCAATTCTTCCCTATTATGATACGTCTGAGAGAGTGATGAAAAAACGGCAGACAAACAAACGTACGGTAGATCCTTTTCTGCATAGTGATGATGAGGAGCTGCTTTTTGAATACTCAGGATAAAAAGGAGTAAATTTACTTAAATCCAAAAAAATTACACTCTATCAAGCCAAATTAAACGATATCTAATTAAATCAAAAAAAGCCCCGATTAAATCAAAGAAGATATAAAGAAATCAAACAAAGAGAAATTGAATATGTCTAATAGAAGAGATCTAATAGAATAAAGCCAATAAATAGAATAAATTAGATAGAAAAAATCTGACACAATATGTCTGGTAAGAGAGATGAAAAAAATGAAAGCAGTTAATCTTAAGATTAAACAAGTTATTCTACAACCCGATAATGCGATCATTCGTCGTGAGGGTAAAATCAGCCTTGTGAAGGGGCTTAATAATATTGAAGTTAGTAGTTTGGATCCCAAATTGGATGAGAAAACACTCAAGCTAATTATCTCAGGCGAAGACATTGTTATCCATAATATGAAGTTCTGGACGAAGACGATTGATAAACAAGAGGAAGTTAATGCTATAAAAGCGGAGATTAGTAAAAAAGAGGATGAAATAACTGCAAAAAGCCTTAAACATAATGATAATGTTTTTTGGATTGGCCAATATAAAAAGAGTCAAAATCTACTGGCAAAAAGGTTCCCGGGAGGATATTGTAAATCCGCTGTATCTATTAAAGTTTATACTGATTTTGATAATCATATTGTC
>WJKO01000695.1 GCA_014729055.1 Promethearchaeota archaeon
AAAAAGCAACTTTAAATTGTGATGTGTTTGATTATATCGATTCTCAGATTAGTCTTGGAGTAGATAAGTTTACAAATCTTATAATTGATGCTCCATATAATAGAAAATTTGCAGATAAATATAATAAATTTTTTAATAAGAAAGAAGATAAACAATTTATTATATTTGCTTCTGTTCAGAAAACTACTAAGCTGTGGAATTTTGTAAGCGAATATTTAAAACCTAACAGAATTATTATGAAATCATGGCATTATTATATTCCGAGCGGATATGAGTTAGTTAAAGGATTTTTGTGTTATGCCGGCGGATATAGAAAACCGACAATATTGTTAGTGATGGATTATCCATATAATATTGCACCTATGATGTAACGTAGAGCATTGCAGCCTTCCAAGTTGCACGTGTGGGTTCGATTCCCACTAGGTGCACCAAAAATGACAACCATTGACGAATTAATTGAAAAAAGAATGTCTGAGATTCTTCATATCAAAGAAGCTCAAGATATTGAAGATATTGATGATATTATTGAATTAATAAAACACCATTATGAGACGCTTCCAAGCTCTCGTATTTTTACTCCGGATAAAAAATTCAGCAGAGCATTGTCCTTTGCAAGTGCTGATTTGTCAGGTCCTTCTGGAGAGAGAATTGAATTAGCCGTTTTCGGATATACCAATCCACGTGATTGGAATGAAGAAGAGAGGCAGAAAATTCTTAATGCTTGGGAGAAAGGACAAATAGCGCAAGAAAAACTCATTTCTAAAGGGAAAGTCATGACCATGAAAACTCGAAACGGAAGAGAAGTAGTCAGCGAAATTTATGACATGGCTAAATCTGACTCCAGCGAGTGGATTGTTATTGATGGAAAAGTCCTAGAAGGAGATGAACAACCAATTCCTAGAGACAACCAAGAGAAAAATACCTATGCTGACGGTAGAAGTTTTCCAAATCCAAACTATGGAAATAAACTAGGAGAGAGATGGAGCATGAATATGTTCGCATTAAGTAGTACGGGAAAAATGGAACTCCCTTGTTCTGCTTCAATCGGCGGAGATATGGCAAATCCTTTTTCTGATAATTTCCTTCGCAGAAAAGCACCAGCTTTTGGATTTTATGATGCTACCGTTCTTATTGATGAGGATAAATCTTCTGATGATGAACTGGTTATTAAAACCATACAAGCAATCACTCCGAAGATTATTATGTTCACAGATGAAGAAGGAAACGAGAGAGAACTCAAGTTTGATGAGTATATCTATTCCTTATTAGAAGGTATTGAACTCCAAGACGGATTTGTTTATCAGCCTATTAAAGACTTCAAATATTATCTCAGCCTTTCCGAAGAAGAAAGAGAAGAGATCGAGGATTCTATCTTTATAGTTGATCTTACCGATATTGATGAATTTCATAAACTTATCGCTAAGAAGAATAAAGACGGAACTCCGAGTTTAACAGCAAGTGGAAGAAATTATTCCAATTGGGATAAATTTGGTTTATCTATTCCGATCTGTAAAGAAGTCAAAGATACTAAGAACGGTAATCAACAACTAGTTCTTACCTATCGTGGGGCAAGAGAAAATGCTTTCTTAGATCCTACATTCCCAAGAATAGAAGCCAATAACTGTGAATGTATAATTTCATTTAATACAGTTAAGATGCCAACACGATGGGATCCAGAATTGAGAAAGCAGATAAAAGATCCGGAGAACGGAGATACGAATATTTCATCGATTTTTGGTTTTAAGAAAACATTTGAGTTACAATAAATGCCAGGAATTGGAAGTAATATAACTCGGAAGAAAGAAACTTCCGAGCCTAAAAAAGCTGTTAGAGCGTTAAATTGGCAAAAACCTGATCCAGATGCTATATATGGAAAGAATATAGGCATACTAGGACAACCAATGCATGGTAAAACCAATTTAGCTTTACAGCTCGGTTTTTTTAATTCAAAGTATAAAAAGTATATTAAAGAAGCGGGGTATAACGGTTGCTTAGAACTCCTTGATCAAGGAGTAGTCTCCGAGGTTGAAAAGATAATTGTTTTAGAAAGCGAAAACAACTTAAAAAAATCTCTCAACGATGGAGTAGAAAAGGTCCTTTATAAGCCATTTATTGATGAAGGTATATTGGACATTATTCCGATTGTAATTCCTCGAAAGAAAGTAGTTATAAGAGACGGTAAAGTTGTTGATATTACTACCGATCTTCTAAGAGACATTAAAGAACAATATGTCGAAACTGTAAAACAAGTAGTGGATGATGAACCAGAAAGTACATTGTTTATTATAGATTCGGCTAGTAAATTTAAGAAGCTTTTAGATGATAGATTAGGAACAATCATTGATAAAGTACAAGGAAGAAAGAGCGCTTCACTTGAAGGACTTGAGAAATATACTCAAGTTTTTTACTCATATAGAAACACAGAGTGGGAAGATCTGATGGAATATAAAAGAGGGTTTAGGGGTTGGAATGTAGATACGTTCAAAGAAACCGCTACTCCACAGCATTATGTAGACGCAGGCGCTGAACCTATAAGCACGAAATGGGTTAATGGGACTGAGTTCTTCTTAGATGTTGTATATAGAGTAACAGCAGAAGCAACAGGTAAAAGAAAAGTTGAAATTTATGAAACAAATTCTCGTTATCTTCCAAACGATCCAAAAGAATGGAAGCCTTGGTATTTACCTAAACTTTCTAGAATGGGTGGTCTTTCTCTCATTGAAAAGATGAGTGACAAGTTACTACTCGGCGAACAAGATCCGTATGATGACAAATTCTGGGGTGTATAACCCAGCCAAAAATGAATGAACAATATTATGGAAATTGGTATGATGAAGACTTTCCCGAAG
>WJKO01000696.1 GCA_014729055.1 Promethearchaeota archaeon
CTGCAATAGATAACTCTTCAACAATAACTTCAATTAAATCATCAGCTTCTATTTCCCCTTTCTTATATCTCCGGAAAATTGTACGTAAATGATCCAAATTGTTAAAATTTGGGACAATACTTCTTATGATTTGTAATTTTTTCTGAGATACTCCAATTTCAGGTCTCGGCAATTCTGCCAGATAGAAAAGTCGGTCTAAAATAAGTGCAGCTTCTGGACCATATTCTCGATACACATCTTCTTCATCGACAATCATAGGCATCATTATTTCTTCAAAGCCCAGATTAACCATTTTTAATCTTGAATCTGAGATAAAAGATTGAACTGGATGATCTTTACCAAGTGGTTTTAATTTGAATTTACTCCCAGACTTAGAAAGAAGTTTGCTGGTTTCTAACCAAGCTTTTTCATAATCATCTTTTGCTTGAGTTTGAATCTTATTTACCGGAAATTTCACGATTTTTCCTCTTTTTCATTGATTTTTTTAATTAAGGTTTTTATATTGCTGTTTAGATCAGCATTATTTTTGCTCGTAGTGATGAGTTCTAGTGTTTTTCCATTTATTTTTCGACCTACATCAATTTTTCTACGAACGCCTGGTATTAATCCATCCGGATAATCCAACGAAAACATATAATGCAATAATTCATCCATAAAATCATAAATCTGTTCAGCATTTTTAATGTCATTATCTCTAACTCTATTTAGAACTAGTCGCTTTAACTCTCCGATTAGATCACCCGCACCTAAAATATATTCGTATGCATTCAAGTTTAGATCATCAAGATCTGGTAATTTATCACCCTTGATAACAGAATAAAGCAACGCAGCTTCAGCGAACTCTTGTTTAGCTCGATTTAAATAATTCTTTCCTATAAACGCATTCACCTCAAGCGCATTTTGTTCAATCTCTTTTATCATTTCGGAAACTTGATTGAGTTTCTCATCTATAGACTCTAATTCATTCCTATGAATTAATTTAATAATTTCACTACAATTTCTAACTATATTTCTATTGGTGGATAAAAGTTTTTCTCTTTTCTCGTCAATAGCATCGAGATCTTCTCTAATCTTATTGAAGATCTTATCTAAATCTGCATTCATTGATACAAATTAATTATACACTCAAAATAAAATTTATGAATTGTCGCTTTTTTCTTAGTTATTCTCAATGAATTTAATGCCCAGCCGAGAATCATCCCCAATTTGGAGTGTTTCCCGCAGATCGCGATCAGATACTATTTCTACGGTACCCTTTGCATGTGATGTTCTTCTGATATCTAAAATTAATGATTTAATACAATTTGAACGATCATCATCTCGACATACATATACATAATAGCATTTAACAGGTCCAAAAGTTCGATTATCAGTTTCAAATCCTTTAATTATTTCTGGTTTCAGAGTGCCGAGTTTAAAATAATATTCGTCAACGCAAAAAGAATCTAATACGATATTCAATGTACCTAAGAAGGGTTCAGAACCTAAAAACTTTTTAAAGGCATTATAATACTGGGATAATGAAATATAATAAGCACCTTCCCCCATCCCAGTTACCACTTTTCCATAGAAAATGGTTTCCAACGTATTTTCTTCAAAAATATCATTTAACATATAACAAATACTCTTCAAATGGGCTATACCTTGAGCCGTAATCTTTAGAAAAGGTGTCTTTTCCTCCATGGAACGGCTGACATATCCCTCATCAATTAAAGACCTAAGTCTTCGCGAAATCGTTTGTTGAGTCGACCCCATAGCATCGGCAATTTCTTGAGTTGTGGTTTTAATACCAGCTACTGCTCCAGATTTTGCGAGATAAAGAAGTAAAAACCATTCTTTTTCATCAAAGTCCCATTGATGATCCATATTTTGAAATATTAAAATTAATATTAAAATTAATCCTAAACTTGATTTAGATATCGGATAAATATGCCATCAAAGTATCGACTAAGGCGATTGTTTAAAAAACGGTTTATTGTGACCTTTCTCGCCAAAATATTCAATAAATTGAAATTTACACCAAATTGTATTTCTATAATGACCTTAATTTTCGCCATACTATCTTCTATAATTGTTTATCTAACAGAAAATTTAGTTTTATTTGGTGTATTAATATTTATAATGACATTATTAGATGGTGTAGATGGCACCTTAGCAAGATTGACAAATAATACTACACAATTTGGAGGATTTTTAGATTCAATATTGGACCGCTGCGCGGAAATCACTGTTTTAACTGCCCTTTACTTAAGCGGAACTGCATATTTCATATATAATGCAACACTATATACTATTACATTTATATTTCTTATCTCGGGTTCCTTGATCATCAGCTTTCTACGAAGTCGGGCACAAAATAGTTTAGTTACAAATACAAAATACGACTTAGATGTGGGATTATTTGCAAGATCCGAACGATTAATATCGATTGTAATAATATTAGTTATTCCATTTAATATTGTATTTAGTTTGGGTATTATCACTATATGTGTGGGAATCGTAGGAACTGCAATTTTTCGGTTTATAACGTATAGAAAATACATTAAAGCGGAAGATTAAGAGATGAGATAAAGTAATTCAAGCCATCTAAGGCACCAGAATAAGGAGCAATAATTATGACTTATACTTTAAAATCCAAGGTAAAAAGCCTCTATATCGGAAATGCGTCAGTCCCCATTACACCAGATAATCCAAAAGGGCTTGCTTTAGGTGGTTATGGGGATCGTGATGATTACTGTACAGGCGTTCATGATGATTTATTCGCAAGAATTTCTTATTTTAAGTGGGATAAACACGCAGATACGCAAATTATACTCATCTCTCTTGATTTAGTTGGTATAAACTCAAGCGTATTGAACTTCTTTCTCAATAAAATATCGAAGCAGTTTAGTATTCAAAAAGAACATATACTTATAAGTTGTACACATACTCATTCAGGATTCGAGAGTTTAGGAACATTAGCTCCAGGTATCCTTGGAGGATTTGGAGGCATTCTTAAATCTCGGTTAAGAACGGATGTTATGATAAAGATATTTAAAAAAGTCTTTAAAGGAATTGAATTGGCGAAAAACAATCTGATTCGTGTGAAAATTGGGTTTAAAAAACTCTATCTTGAAGATCTAATAGCTTTCAATCGAAGAAAACCACAAAAACCAATAAACAAGCCCATAAACATTATGAAATTCACCGATTATGCGGGAAATCTTGTTTCAATTATATGTTGTATTGGAATTCATGGCACCATCCTTAAGGGTAATAATTCTCTGATAAGTGCTGAATGGATGGGGGTTTTAGTTAAGGAACTCGGGAGTAGATTAGAGGAGAATCCCCTTAAATATCAAAACGAAAAAGGAGTCTTTGTGAATTTTTTTATCGGGGCTGAGGGAAATGTCGCTCCGTTTACTTATACCGGTCTTGACTTTAAAAACACAGACAATCTCAATATTATCTATCACAAAATTCGTAAGCTAAAAGCCGAAAGCCGAGATATTTTACCTAATTCAAATTTCGAGTTTATGAAAGCATATGGCATTTTTCTAGCTTCAAAAATTGCAGAGGCGCTCGATGAAATTGTATGTATGCAAATAAATGAGATTAGAGTTATTGAGCGTAGATTTTATATTCCATTATATGGAATTCCTCGTAGCAATAAAATAAAAGATCTCCTATTTTACTTTAAAGATATATTCCTAAAGAAATTATTTCGTTTTCTATTCACAATGCTACATAGCGTCATTGTTCCGTTATTTAATCCTATAAAATACAAGAAAAAATATCATATAGAAACATCGGTTAAGGCAATTGGCTTTGATGAAATAATTATGCTAACAAGCCCTGGCGAACTTTTTAATGAAATTGAAGAAGAAATCTATGAATATATTAGGGAACAAATCGATCCAGAATTAGAGAAGAAAACATTCATTATAGGATTTGCTAATGATTATGCCAGTTATTTATTCCCACTTGAAGAATATTTTAAAGGTGGTTATGAAAACGAATTTCAATTTGCTCCATTAGCTGGGGCGCTGGTAAAAAAGGAAATGAAAAAAGCAGCAATATACATTCAAAATGTTA
>WJKO01000697.1 GCA_014729055.1 Promethearchaeota archaeon
CGTTGGACATGTTCAGACGTATCCGTACAAAATTGAATAAAAATAGGCATTGTATCTTTAATTAATTCCAAGTTTCGGCTTTCTTGTACTATTTGACCTAACGCCCATACAGCAAATTCTTTTACATGATTATCCTTTTCATCTTCTAATACATTTTTAAGCGAATCTACCATTATATCAATGAATGGGTCAATAATCTTTAATTGATCTACAATAAAGCAGATTGAAACGCGAGATTTTCCATCCCTTTCTTTGTTTTCTAAGATTTCTAATAAATCTTTTAGACAAAGTATTGCACGATTAAAATCTTTTTTACTAATTGCTTTGGATAAATGATTAGCCAAATCTTTGATATCATCCGCCCAATATCGTTCAATCTTTATTTTTGGCATAATTTATTCTCCAATGCTATTGTCCAATGCTTATCTTCAATTCTTCAATGGTTTAATCAATAGGTTTTAGTTTTATATCTATAGTTTTCTTGTTCTTCTTTAATAATTCCCTATTTGAAGGTAAATTCTCAGGATTATCCACAGATTCGCCTATAAATCTCGCAGTACGAGTAATAATTGAATATTTTCGCAAATCAATTGCTTTTTCTGCACGTTTGGCTTTCCAATCTTTAAAACTAATAGGTTTTGTATCTTTAAAAATTGCTGAAATTGATATTATTATGGGTATCACAACTGCAACGATTGCAAGAATATGTAATAATGTATAATATGCTATTTCTGTCACTAAAATATGGTAATAACCAGGATCTGCACCCGATTGAAAATCAAACAAATATACCCCTAAAGATATATACTTATACGTACCCAATTGTATTAAACTAGCTAATCCCGCAGTAGATATTAGAAATATCTTTTTGGTGAGGATAGAACAAACAAACAATAACTCAAATATAACGATACTAACAATAAGAAAGGTCTGGGATAATTCGATCCATCTCTCATATTGCACTTCACTCACAATTTTTATTCCCACTAGCTCATTTGAGGCATCCCATCCAAGCGGGTTCAAAATAAAAATATACATTATTGCCATTGATATCAAACCCAGAAATCCAAAGACAAGAAACATAAAATATTGAGGATCTCTGTCTATTTTTTGTGTAGTTTCGAAGGATACATCGAGTTTTTCTTCAATTTCCTTTTCCACCTTGAGAGGAATGACATCACCCAGTTTTTCAAATTTAAATTTCTCATATTTTATTTTCAATTCATCAATATATGGTTCAATATCCTCTTCTACCACACTATCAACGCGAGGACCCTGCCAAATATAAATCTTTTCCTCTTTTGGGTCCAAAAATAAGGCAATATCATGCGGATAAATTTTATCCGTCTCTATCCACTTACCTTCGTTAAATACATATGAAAACATATCTCTCATGTATGTTTTAGAAATTAAGCTTTTAATCCATTATGATATTTTTTTGATCGTTATCTCATTTTAAGAACGCCTATAAAAATCAGAATCATTCCGATCAAGTTGATTGAATGACCAACAATCTCCGAGAATGATCCGAATAAACTCTCCAAACTTGTGCTGATAACCCCAAATAACATAATTATGAATCCAATTCCGATAAATAATCCCAATCGCTTGATTTCACCTGTGACTTGGATTGCAAATCTCAAGTAAATGATGATAATTTGTAGAGAAAGAACTATAAGCATTAAAAATGCATAAACAATAGCGATGTTGAGCAGAATCAGAATATTATTGAGTACCATACCACTTATCAACAAAACTATCCCAACTGAACCCAAAATACTTGACTAAACTCTGTCTTTATTCAAGACAAATTTTTCAAGTGCATATAACATTGGAACAATCGAGACCAAGAATAGAAAGAATAGAAATAAGTCTGAATTCTGAGGATTAAATAAGCCCCAAACGCTATAATCGCTTTCTGGCAATATCATAGGATAGGCAGATTTTCCAGATTGCCCTGATAGATAGATATCGATTTCTGTCCAAAGATAGTTTATTGCCGTGAAAATGAAGAACAAAGCAAAAGAGAAGTTGAAATTCTTTTTGTTTACTATTTCCTTTTCTTTTATACCCAGTATCAAGATATATATACCGCAAAAAAACAAGAATCCTATTACAAGCAATCTAATAATTTGATCGGTAGTTTCGATAAACATTGATTCAGACATATCATCATCTAAGATCCTCTTTTTATTTAAAATGAATCATTTTTTATGTTATTTTGAATTTAATTTTTTGAATATGCGTTCGTTTATTTGTTTTGATCTGGGAGAAACTCTAATAAATTTTAATCTCAAAAACCGCTGGTATAAATCACTAAAGAACGAAGTCATTCCGCTTATGTGGGCGAGATTAAAGCAGCTAACCACAAGTAAACCTGAAAATATTGAATTCACTAGGTTCCAGAATGTTTTGTATAAATCAATTGCACGTGAATTTACAATTGAGAAAAATACCTCATTTATCGACCGTATAAAAATTGGGCTCTCCCGTTTGAATATTGATTATAACGAAGAAATAAAGGAAAATCTACTTGACTCATTTTATAAAATTATTAGAGAGAAATCAACTCTTTTTCCAGAGGTTCAAGAGATTCTAAATTATCTTAATAGAAGAAAGTATACTATTGGATTATTTTCAGACACTCCTTGGCAATCTCCGGGGTATTTAATGGATCGTTTACTCAAACATCACGAAATATATTCTTTAATTGATTTTAGACTCTATTCGGGCGATATCAAAATACGGAAACCAAATCCAAGAACATTATTGATTCTATCTGAAAAAGCAAAGAAGAGATCAGAGGATATGGTCTATATTGGAGATAAAGATGTAGATATTGAAGTAGCATTTCGATGTAAAATTCCCTCTATTTTAGTAAATCGCCATAAGGATAAAAGAGTAAAATTATCGAGAAAACCCACTTATGAGATCGATTCATTACTTCATCTAAAAGAAATTATTTCTAAATTATAGAAATAATGAATTTGATTTGTCAAGATATTCCGACACAATTTCGAACGTGTTTTCTCATCAATTCATTTCAACTTGAGATTATTTTTGTTAATTAATTTATATACAAAAAAAATCATCTTATTCTTAGATGAGAACTGAGAAGTCCGATCAACTTCTGGGTTCAAATACAATATTATTTTTATAAAAAATTATTATGTGATAAAAAATGTCCGATGAAGAAAAACAAGAAGACGTATTGAAGAAATTGCGTGAAGTTCGACGCAAACTTCAAGAGTCTCTAAGTGAAGATACCAAATCGGGTATAGAAGAGTCAGAAAAAGTTGATACTAGCAAGATTTTAGTCGAAGGACAAGCAGAATTAGAAAAGCAAGATAAAGCAGAACAAATCAAAGCTCGTTCTAAAGCATTAGATAAAAAGAAACCGAAATTATATAAAGCTGGAAAAGGTCCGAAGAAGAAAAAACTAAAGAAAGCGCCGACTAAAACTGGCTTATCTGCAAGAAAAATGGCAGGAATTCAAAAACGAATCCAACAGAAAGTGTCTCAAAGACAGAGTATGAGTAAAAAGAAAAAAACTCTCTTAGTTATTGCCATGGTTATTGCAGCTGC
>WJKO01000698.1 GCA_014729055.1 Promethearchaeota archaeon
GATTACCAACTATTTATCTTTGAATTTTTTGACCAAAAAAATATTTTTCGATGCCCGATTTAAAGGCATATACGCCCCCGATTATGCGGAATATGCCCACACGTCCGTTGCAGAGGGGATATATACACCGGACAGCAAGGAATATAAGACCCTCGGCGGCATTTATTTTCATGATTTGCGGACGCGGCTTTTTCTGCTTCCCTATCGCAGGCGGCTTCGCGAGATGATGGGGGCGGGGCTTTTCAAACCTTTCCCCGAGATTGACTTCGGGAGGGTGCATTTGTTTCACGCGGTTCGCATTTTTATCGGGGATTTGACCCCGGATTTGACAGAGTTTATCGCCCGCATTTGTTCCGTTTTGCCGTATGTGGAATTAGCAGAGGTTGATTACATGGAGAATAGAATTATCAATTCCCATATACCCGTAAAGTTGGGGGTGCTCCTCACGGTGCGGATCGCGCCCAGCATTATCAATAGTTTTTATTCGCATAGCTGTGAAATGCTACAATATGCTGGCATCCATAAATTTGAGTTTATCCCCGAGGTGTTCGAGGTCACGCCCTATGAATTTACGGGCAACCCGAACGTGCGCCCGCTTTCGCCCTTTGAAGCTCATATTCTGGGTCGAGACCGATTAAAAAGAGCGCGGTATTTTGACGCCCACGGTCGCCCCCTTTCCTACCTTGACCGCAAAAAGATAAAAAAACGCAGATGACGATATCATCGGGTAGCATCCAAAAGACCGTTTGTCCCTTGGATTTATCATAATTCTATATATTATACTTCCTTTTGTATATAGCTTCTTTTTTTCCCATTATTTGTTTTTTTTCCCTTTCGTGACCGATATAGCCGCCCCATAAATGAATAGAGAATAGCGGTGAGGTCGGTTATAAGTTCAGCATGCGGCGATGAGTCTGTGATGGTGGAATTGATAATCTCAAGGCGGACGCCCCAGCTTGCGAGGAATTCTTGAATGACTCCGATTCCAAACCTTGCAAGGCGATCTTGGTAATTTACGACAACAACATCGCATTTCCCACGCGCAATCATTTTGAGCATCTTTTTAAGCCCCCTTCTTTTATCGTTTAGCCCCGATCCCACGTCTTGAAAGACATCGGCGATGTGATATCCCCGTTTTTTGCAATGTTGTTCAATGTTTTCGATCTGTCGCTTGAGGTCGCCCCTGTTTTTTTGTTTCGAGGAACTGACCCTTCCATATATTGCGGCGTTAATGAATGCATTTTGATGCCCGTTTTTTCTGCCCTTTTTCTGCTTTTTGGCATATTCCAGGACGGAAAATTTATCATATCTGCGGTGTCCTCCTGCGGTTCTGAATAGCGGGGTGAATGAGCCCGACGAGTCCCATCGGCGGAGTGTTTTGGTGCATACACCGAGGATATTGGCGGCATGTCCGATTGAAATGGCGAGTGAGGGCATAGGTGATTAAATATGTAACGGATTTAAAGGGGACGCATGATCCAGATGTTAGGAAGTTTTATAATATGTCTAAGATTTTCTCATTTATTGGCGACTAGTTGCAACACCTAAATATATTTGATCAATTTACATTTGAGAATATAAATATCATGTTTGATTCGTTTGATTCGTTTGATTACTAACGGTTAAACGAAAATTTTAAAGCAAAAATAAATTAAGAAATTGTAAATGCGAAAATAACTTTCCGCTAACTTATATCTATGATATTTAGAAATATTTTTAATAACTCATTGATTAACATTAAATATCGGAGTTAGATTGTTATAAATCACAGATTTTACATGGATTCCAAAGTTACCAACTATATATGTTCAACGCACTTGCTTCAAAGTAATTTCGTATCTTGTAACAATCTGATGCAGATTAAATTAGCTCATTTTTTAAGAGTATTCGAATAAATATAGTGAAATTATACTAATTTTGTTAGTAAATATAGACAATTATTATTACAGATAAATAAAAACTTAAAGAGAATAAATAAGAGGGTAAAAAATGGCAGGAATTCTGTTTTATTATTCGAAAGGTCAAAAATTGAACTTAGATACATTGCAACTATTAAAAGAGAATTTAGAAGAACTTGAACATAGAGGGAACTCCATATGTCAAAATTATCAAGAACATAAGTGGTTTCTTGGAGCATATACAAACATACCTCAATTACCAAATAATTACTTAACGTGTTTTCAGTCAAAATTCAATGATAGACCTTGTTTTGCTGTAATTGACGGAGATATATTAAATAAAAAGGAGATTATTCGTAATGTACTGGAAACTGAATCAAATGGTAATTCGCTTAATAGAGCACTTTATCAAGGATTTAAAATAAATGGAATAGACTTTTTCAAAAAATTAAAAGGTATGTATTCTCTAATCTTGGGTGACTTTAATGAATTTGTAGCTATCAAGGATCCCGTAGGATTTAATCCTTTATATATTTTAGAATCCCGAGATGAAATAATTGTAGCCTCTGAATTAAAAGCCTTTATCGGGTTAAAGGGTATTCCAACGATTTTGAATCCTGGAACTGCATATCATTATAAAGATAATGCCATAAAAATAGAAAAATTTCACCGTATCGATCGGTTTAATGAAGGAAATCATATTATGCAAGATTTAGAGAAAATCAAATCCAATCTATTCACATTGTTGGATAAATCTGTAAAATCTGCAATACCGAATACGGGGAAGACGTGTGCTCTATTGAGTGGTGGTATTGATAGTTCTGTTGTTTGTGCACTGGCACAGAAATATATCTCGGATCTCGAAGTATTTACCGTTGCTACCGAAGAATCCCCTGATTTAGGACATGCACGTAATTTCATTGAAAAGTATCCTAACATAACCCATCGCATTTTTAAGGTAAAAATCGAAGATTTATTGGAAATTTTACCGGAAGTTATTTATTCTTTAGAAACTTTCGATGCCGCTTTAATTCGCAGTGCTTTACCTATGTATTATATATGTTCTAAAATAGACGATAAATATGATGTGCTTTTAACTGGGGAAGGCGGCGATGAATTGTTTGGGGGATATAGTTATTTAAAAATCTTAATTCTAAAGAGCTGAATGAAGAATTGATTGACTTGCTTAAAGTCGAACATGCAACTGGTCTTCAACGCGTTGACCGAATACCATATGCGTTTGGATTCGAGGCAAGGGCTCCATGGTTTGATTACGATATTGTCAAGTTTTCTTTCAAAGTACCACAAAAATATAAGATATTCAGAGATAAGAATAAATTTATTGAAAAATACATTATTCGAGAAACCTTCAAGGATATTCTTCCTGAGAGTATTTTACTACGAGATAAAGCGAAGTTCTCAAAGGGTGTTGGATCTCAGTTCTATTTGAGAAATTACTTTAACAAAAAAATTAGCGACCAAGAGTTTAAGGAAAAGCAAGAGATCATACCAGGAATCTTTGTTAAAAATAAGGAAGAACTATATTATTGGAATTTATTCAGCAAGAAATTTGCTCCCTCAGATGAATACGTTAAACACATACCGAGAACTGCCGTATTTTCTTTATAGAAGTCTTTTCTTTTATTTTCTTTAGTGTTTTCTTTTATCTTTTTTATTAAGAATATTAAATATACTAAGTATTTTAAGCATAATAAAGACATTCAGCAAGTTCATTCCATTGAAATTTTAAGTGAAAAACAACACATGTGATATGCTTAATCAATACGTTTTATTTCAATTAAATACGTAATCTTTAAGTCGTGTGTGTGAAATCAATGTAGGTATGTGTTATGTGTGAAGATTTTATAGAGGATATATTTAACGGAATCAATCCCGATATATTTATAGATGAATTTAATGGCACAATAGCTAATATAGAAAAAATAGAGATAATGGGAATCAGTAAGAGCAATACGGAATATCTTACTCTCTTATACTTCGATCTGGCTGAGATAATTACGAGGACCTTGAACAGTGCTATTGATATTGAATTGGATGAAGTCTATGATGTTTTTTGGAATTTTAAATTCAAATTTAAACATCTAAGATATTCTCCAAATGGACCGCCTTTAAAGGAAGAGATTATTGAAGAAGCTTTAACATATTTAAATCTGGCAATCGTGCTATCTAAGATGACCGAAATCAACGAAATGATGCCTTATATTTATTTTTACAGAGCTAAATTAGAAAATTATCGGGGGAATTACTGGGAGGCGTTGAATTCGTATAGTTCATCTCTTTTATGGGCCAAAAAGCTGTTACAAAAAGAATCAATGAGAGAAATCAAGAAAAGCTTTAAAGAATTTAACAAGAATTCATTGATAAAAGCGGATTTTATAAATGTAAAAAATAAGGAAAAACTATTATCCAAAATATGAGGAAAATATAAATCTTTAATCTTTTTCTATTTTTTTGAAAATTGACATGCATTCTTCCTGTAATTCAAATGTATTCCAATCGTACTTCTTCTCATTGTTCTTACTAACAATTATGGAAACATAGTAATATTCGTTGCTATCTTTAGTTTTCGGAAAACTATAACCATAATTAATATAATCTCCTTCTAAATGTTGGTAAAATTTCAAATTGGCGTCTTTTTCATCTTCAACTTTTTTAAAATAATTCAGATTGTCTGAAATTATACGATCCATTGTTGCCGAATGGATAACATTATCGTTTCCATAGTCAGATGCCTTGTGTTGATAGGATGCAACCAGCAAACCTGTATTATCAAACAGAATAGCTTCCTCGAAATCGTATTTTTCAGCGAAATTCTTGAGTAATTCTTTGAATTCTGATTGTTCATCGATGCAATTAACGAGTACACTTGAAAATACTTTTACAATTGAATAGACATTGTATATTGAGGTCGAAAAATAATCATAATTAAAATCAGGATACGCAGACTCGATTTTTTTTTTCGTATTTTTCAAAGTATCGATATAGTACGGCAGCTCGGCATAACTTTCCTCATGATCCATTTTTGAATAACAAATATGAATC
>WJKO01000068.1 GCA_014729055.1 Promethearchaeota archaeon
ATAGCTCAGAACACAAATGCAAAGAAAATAGCAGGATTCGAAAAACTATTTGACGATCCCGATGCAGACGTCCGAATGGCATTAGCCAAAAACCCGTCAGCAGTAGAATTTAAAGAATATAAAAGATTATGGAAAACAGAAAAAGATTATAAGAAGAAGTATTTTTGGAAGCACACTGAAGAATATAAAAAAATCATGCTCGAAAGAAATAAGAGATAAAGAAGATAATTCTATTTTAGGGCTTGTGAAATGGAATCGATATACATAACCTTTACAATGGATGTTGAACGCATTGGTGAAAAAAGTCCGCCAGGCGGTCCAAAAAGTTGGGGTATTTCAAAAAATTCAATTGAATCCTACGAAAGATTGCTAAGAAAATACGAATATCCAGTAACTTTTTTCATAACGCCAAATGCTGGAGAAAAGCATGCTGAATTATTTAAAAATTTGAATCGCCAAGGAAATGAGTGCGGGTTGCATCTACATCCTAAAGCATGGAATGACAATTATAAAAATCCTGAAGAATATCATCCGATTGGTTTTTACAATTATAAACAACAAACAGAAATGCTGAAAAACGCTAAGACTCAACTGCAAGCGGCATTAGGAATTGAACCAAAATCATTTAGAGCTGGCAATTTTTCGGCAAACGATGATACCTACAAAGCTCTCTTGGAGAATGATATTGATTGCGGCAGTACGTCGCTTCCAGGACGTTATATTCCGCGCTGGAATGCAAAATGGCGTAATAAACGACATGATGTTCATAAATGTAATATAATCAATAGATTAATCTCTGGAAATATGGATTTTGTGGATGTACCATTGACAAGCAAAACTGGACTATTTGGTATTCTCTCGAGAAACGGTGATACAAGATTTGAACGCGTCAAATCAAAAGAAGAAGTAAAATACATAATTGAAGCCATAGATTACACCTTGAATTGGCAAATAAAAAATAAAAGCACCATTAACCATATTTGTTTGTTTACACATAACGTATATGATTACAGCCCTAATCCTTCTGGGTTTGAAAGGTATAAAGGGGATATCCTTCAGAATTTCTTAGATAGACTACCTTTAATTGAAAAAAAATATGATTGTAAAATAGTTGGGGAGACAATTTCTGGAATACGTAAATTATTTCTGCGGGAACAAACCTAATTCCTCTGGTGTTGGATGATATCTATCAGGTCCATCCATTTCAGTCGCGAAAATATAATATACAATTTTATGTAATGTATTTTTTATTAGATTTTCTTCTCGAGAAAAATCCACTTTTCTGAAACCCTCGGCTATAATTGGACCAGTTTTGATTCTTCGTAAAAAATAGAACAATCTTCTAAGGGGGACAAGTATCTTATTAAATATGGGTCTTGTCTGAGATCGATGCTTGGACCATGCCTCTACTTGTATTTTTATGTTTTTTATTTCAATATAGAAATTAGTGTTAAAAGAATGATAGAGGAGCAATGTTGGTCTTTTTTTTGGCTCTAACGATTGTACAAGCAGATAGATTAACCATCCGGTATGTTTGTGATCTGGATGTAAATCCATTGAATAAAAACTATCAGGACCTATTATAATGTCGGGATTAATATCTATGACCATATTTTTTAGTCGAAGGAACACTTCTCTGTTGAATCTTAAATGTCCGTCTATCTCTCCAAACCAGATCAGCTTGATTTTTGGCGTTCCATCCTCATTAATCCCATAAACCTTTGCTGCTTCGACCATTTCATTTTTTCGAATTCTTCTGATTCGTTCTCCTTTGAAATCATCACGAACAGTGCCGTATTCATCGCTAGTCATGAGTATTTCGTATACCTCCCAGCCTAAATCGACCATTTGTTTGCATGTCGAAGCACACGTGAACTCTACGTCATCTGGATGTGCATTCACTAAAAGAACTCTCATAAGTACTATTATGAGTTTTCAGAAAATAAAATAATCACTTAAAAAAAGAGAAAAACCTTGAATCATAATTATTTATATCATAAAATTCTAACAAACAAGATATGATGAGGTAAATTTTATGTTTGATTTGGAAAAACTCAAGAATATTCTGAAAAACACCAAAATTCCACAAAACATGCTAAATCGAGGTATGGTCGGTCTAAACTCTTTCTTAAAACCGATAGAAAATGTATTAAATCAAATGAAACCCGCTGATAAGGGTTGGACTGACAATCAAATCAAGTTTTTTCTGGAAATTCTTGCACAATTAGATTCGAATAATGATCCAGAATCGTTTAGAATTGGTGAACGAGAAGCCCGTGTATCGACGCAACTTTTATACAATCTATCTGGAGGATTTATACATGGGATTGGTCGAAGCGGTGATATTAAAGCACCCCAACCTAAAGCTGCCGGTGGCTCGGTTTTAAATTTTCTTACTGATGCTATGGTCTCCTATATGTTTAAACATTTAGGATTAGAAAACATCGCTGGTTCTCGAGTTGTTCCGCTATCAACGGGTATGACTTTAATGTTGACCATTCGCGGTCTTTATGAATACCAAAAAAAGACATTGAATAATCAAAGTATGTTAGATAAAAATAAGATAATCTTCCCGCGGATGGACCATAAATCTCCCATTAAAGCGATAAATCTAGCCTCTATGAAAAACATAACAGTTGAATCTGTTATTGGTAAAGATTATGTAGAAAATGAAAACGCTGATAGTAGACAGATTGAATTTATAAAAAAATGGGGTAAAGAAGCATGTTATGTTTTACCAAAGTATATAGAAAACGCAATTGATGAGAATACATTTGGTATTATTTCCACTACGTCATTTTTCCCTCCGCGATCCCCGGACAATATTAAAGAGATTGCAAAAATCTCAGAGAAATATAACTTAGTCCATATTATCAACAATGCATATGGTGTGCAATCCCTTGAATTGATGAAATTATTAAGAAGTGCAATAGATGCGGGTCGTGTTGATGCGATTATTCAGAGTACTGATAAAAATTTTCTAACGCCCGTTGGTGGTGCAATAATCTCTTCACCAAAAAACGAAGTCTTAGATATGATATCTAAAGTCTATGCAGGAAGAGGAAGTTCCGCTCCAATTTTACATCTTTTTGTATCTTTACTTGCAATGGGTATCAAAGGTTATGATGAATTAATAAAGATGCAGAAAGATAACCGCCAGACTTTGGAAAAAGAATTGAAAAAAGTAGCAAACGAAATTAATGAACGTGTTTTAAACGTAAACAATCCCGTTGCATGTATCATGACCCTCGAAAATTTATCAGATGACCAAGTAAAGAATTTAGGCGGTTATTTATACAATCTAAGAGTCACTGGTCCAAGAGTTGTAAATCCCAAACTAAAAAGCTTTGGTACATCAACAAACCATGAATATCCTCCTTATTTAGTTATGAATGCAGCAATAGGTGTCTCTAAGTCAGACATTTTGGGTGCTATTTCGCAATTGAAAAAAGCAATCAAACAAGTCGAAAATAATTCTTAAATTCAAATTGAGAAACGAATACAAAAAATTCAAAATTATTTTATATCCTCGAATAGAAGTTATAAATAATTAAACAACTTAAATAATTTCAAATTTAGAATCAGATTTGATTTTCGGAGAGATTTTCTATTTCCGAAATTCATTATCATTAATATTATCGAGGATTAAAG
>WJKO01000699.1 GCA_014729055.1 Promethearchaeota archaeon
AACCTAATGTTGCGAGAATAAATACATATAATACAAAGCCAAGACTCCATAATGGCTTCCAATTGGTGGTTTCGTCTATTGTAATACCCCCTGGTATGAATGCCATCCCTGCGAGAAGTATTGCAAACGAAAGGAAGACTGCTAGCTGCTTTTTTGTATCAAAAATCTTCTGAGATTTTAGAATGATAAGGTTAAATATCAATAGTAAAACGGATGGTATGAATAAAAAGAAATCCGTCAGCAGATGCAATATAATAACAGCGGGATTTGATTCAAGTGGTGCATAGATAACATTAAACACCATTCCTATGAATATTGAGATATAAAATGCGGCGATCATCTGATTTAATCTTTTTCTATCTCGACGTAATATAGACCATCCAATAAATAGATAAACAATACCCAAACCTAATTGAATTACATAGACTTGAACGATTCTGGTTACATCCATCTCTAAAATTGTCATTTTTACTTTAACTCCACTTGTAGTTTTCGTTATTGATCTATTGAATTTCTCATCTTTAATTATTTTCTATTTTTTCCTTATTCTTCTTGATAAAACACTGAGTCAAGAGTTTGATCAACATTTTTTCATTTCTATCCTTTTTAATAAGATCCACGAAATATTGGCTACTGCTCTCATCATTCTTATTATCGTCTGTGAGTTGTAATAATTCTTTTTCTATCTTCTCTAATTTGGTTGCAATTGATTCCATGTAAATGGTTAGAAGATGTTTTATTGGAATGTTTGAGCTGTATTGTATCTGTGCAATCCTTATAGGTAAATTGAGAAGATCTAATTCTTTGGGGAATATATCTAGGTTATTATCAAGATTATCATCGAGAAAATCCTTTAAGAGGTCTATGTAATGTGGTATGCAATAATATATTTTCGTTTCTTTCTCATTCGACCTTTTAAGAATGTAAATCCAGCTTAATTTCTCACATTTTATGCATGGTTCAGAATTTGGGTCTTTATTCAAGAAGAGTTCCATATTCTATGGAAGAGTTTCCATAGAATAAAAACTATATAGAAAAAAAAACTATATACTACCGATAATCATGAAAGATTTCGATAGAACAATATCCGTTAATGAAATGCGGGCTATGGACCAAAATACAACGGATTATGGAGTTCCGATAGAGTTTCTAATGGAATGCGCAGGTTCCTCAGCAGCACGCACAATTTTGAGTACATATTCACTTAATAAAGAGTCTAAAGTGCTTGTGTTATGTGGAACGGGGAATAATGGTGGTGACGGCTTTGTTGTTGCGCGACACTTATTAAGTGCCGGTGTCAACGTTACTCTATTATTAGTTGGGAGTCCATTGAAAATAAGAACGAAACATGCATTATTAAATTGGAAGATTCTCTCAAACTTAAACTTAAAATTCAAAAGAATTGTAATAAAGGATTCTTCGTTTTTTGATGCTAAAGAAGAGAGTCAGTTAAATGAATTGAAGCAATGTGACGTTATAGTTGATTGTCTCTTGGGCACTGGAATACGAGGAAGAATTCGAGAGCCAATTAGAAGTGCGATTCAGTTTATCAGAAATCTAAAGAAGGCGAACAAGAAAATAGTGAGCGTAGATGTGCCTTCTGGTGTGGATCCCGACGATGGATCCTTGTCCGATGTGTATATCCAGCCCGATTTATTAATCACGTTCCATAGAAAGAAATTGGGGTTTGAAAAACTCAATTTTAAAATTCCAAAAATTATCGTAAACTCAATTGGAATTCCGCTTGATGCAGATTTATTCGTGGGTTCTGGAGATCTCAAAGTCACTATTAAAAAACGAAATAAGACTAATCATAAAGGGCAACATGGTAAAGTCTTGGTAATTGGCGGATCTGACCAGTATTCAGGAGCTCCGGCATTGTCGGCTATGGCGGCGTTAGAAATGGACATGGATTTAGTCATTGTATATGCGCCAAAATCTGTTGCTAATGTTATTAGAGCATACTCGCCGAATTTAATAGTTCACGAGGGCACAGACAGTAACATCAATCTCGATGATATTGAAAAGATTAATGAACTTATTGAATGGGCAGATTCTATTGTATTAGGACCTGGAATGGGACTGGCAGATGAAACTAAAGAAGCTGTCGGAAAAATTTTAGACAAATGTGTTGAAACACAAAAATCAGTAGTCATTGATGCTGACGCAATAAAGATATGCAAGAATTATAAAGATTTGCTGAAAAAATCAAATGCTATTGTTACTCCGCATTCTGGAGAATTTACTATATTAACAAAAACTAAATTGCCAGCTGAGACGAGTTATTTTGAACGTGCTAGGGTATTAGAACTTGTTGCTTTGAATTATGGTGTTACCTTTTTGGTTAAAGGACGTTTAGATTATATTTGTAATGGCGAAAATACGAGAATAAATAAGACAGGGGTTCCAGAAATGGCTGTGGGTGGAACTGGGGACATCCTAACAGGGATAGTGGCATCATTACTAGCTACTAAGGTTGATAAATTCACAGCGGCTTGTGTTGGTGCTTATATTAATGGAAAATTAGGTGAGATCTACAAGGATATTCATAAATCAAATTCAAATGGTAAAGTCGAAACTTTCAAATCTTCTGATCTAATTGGAATAATTCCGATAATTATTTCCAAATTCAGATAAATTAACAGAAGATTTATTAATTCAATTAAAGCTATTTATTTATAAATTCCTATATTTGGTGGATTTTTTACTATTAAAGTTGTGGGTGTTAAGAATTCTGGAAATAATAGCGACAATCTTCGATGCAATGCCATTTAACGAGGTAAAACCCAGAATTTTACGAGCAATTATTATTGAAAGTATTGTTTTAATTATAATATGTGGTATCTCAATTAGTCTTTATTTTCGATATATTAGACATCCTAAAAAGAACGAACAAACAAGATATCTTGCTTTTACATATATGTCATGGTCTGGAGCGATTTTGTTTTCTATAATTGGTAAAGTTCTGCAATATCTATACACCTATGATATTAATACCACAGAGGTGGGTATCATAACAAACTGGAATATGTCACTGTTTTTAGTCAACATCGGAATATTATTCCATGCAGAATTTGGGTATGTTATTTTTCCTCCTAAGAATTTCAAGAAGACAAAAATATTCTTAAAATCAATTTGTATTGTCGTAAGTATATTTATATTGGTATATCCTAGATATTGGCAAGGTAAACAGATTCCAGTGGTTCATTCTATAAAATTTGGAGCCGTGTTTTTGTTCCTTATCGTTACGTCAATATCATTTATACAAAAATCAAAAAGAATTTCATCTTTCACAACCAGCAATTTTCTATGGAGAAAAATGAAATATCTGAAGTTTATGCATGTATTCTTTATACTGGTTTTCATCTTCTTTCTGATTTCAACCATCTATGGTTCATTTACCGATATCTATTATACCTGGTTATATTTTTCTGCGAGTATTTGTATGGTCATAAGTGCACTTTTTGGACTATTGGGAACGAAACCGATTTCAGATGAACAAAAGCGCTTAGCGATTGAAGAGCAGAAAAAAAGGAAAAAAATTTTATCGATGGGTGAAAAATAGGGATGTTATTTATTTATTGCGGATTCCACTCTACAATATATACTGGTGTTTCAACATAATTATGGTTTCCTCGGTTATATAACTGATCGTGGTCAAGCTGCTCTACTTTTTGCACAAACAGATGTATTTTACGTTTAGTTTCCCATAAATACATGTCAATTGAAGGCTCCCATTTTCCAACATCATTTTTGGTGAGATAAAAATGGTTCCATTTTGGATGATCATTCCAAAGATTTTTGCATATACTCACTGCTATTCTTCCATCTTTCTCGTCATCCCGATAGATGCAATAGATATAATCTTTATCATCCACTAAGACACGAGGTCTAGAAATGGGAATTTTAAGTGAGCCAAAACCAGATAAAGAAAAATCTAGCATACGGTCGTAAATATTGTTGATCCGCCATGAAGTTCCATCACGATAAACGATTTTATATTGTGGAGCATTGTCTCCCTTTCCCTTCCAGTAGGTGGCGATAATGGGACGATTCTCAGACGCTATTGCCATTGTCCCTGTATTGATAAGCTGTGAATTGCGGGGGATCTCAACGATGACTTCTGCTGTCTCAACTCGTATTGGTAATTTATATTTCTCTCCAGTAGATTTATACCAAGCTACTCCATCAGGTGAGTAGGCGTAACATATGTCGTGATTAGTTGCAGCGTTTGGTGAATCCCGCCAGACCCAA
Source organism: Promethearchaeota archaeon (assembly GCA_014729055.1). Classification (GTDB taxonomy): domain Archaea; phylum Asgardarchaeota; class Lokiarchaeia; order Sigyniarchaeales; family Promethearchaeaceae; genus WJKO01. Next base: position 4,255 of record WJKO01000699.1, read on the forward strand.
CTTAAATGAATTCCGCCATCTTTATCAACCGTGGTCTGCCAATAAGCATTAACTGATAATCGAAATGGATGTAAAATATTACGAAACGTCTTTTTCACCTTATGGTTAATAAGGTTTTTATGCAATTTCCTCCATCTATAATTTTTGTATTTTCCTTTTTCATATCGTGCCAAAACAAGATTACCCGATCCAGAACCTCCTGTTCGATAAAAAAACAATATGTTATCACGCCTGTCTGCATAAAATTCAGGATATGTCAATTTATTTTCCGTTAACGCTTCGGGAATATGGGTTGAAAAAGATGTAATATCATAAGGGCGTTCACTCCGTGCATAATGAATCTCATTTCCATGATGATCCCAGGATATATGAATATATCCTTGTTTATCTATAATAAGACTGATTCCATTATGGGCGTCATTTGTATTACCTGTAAATTCGGTTATATATGACTCAAAATTACTTGGAGGGCTATTCTTATACAGG
>WJKO01000700.1 GCA_014729055.1 Promethearchaeota archaeon
ATGCCATGCCCATCAAACAAGATAACATCAGGTCGATCCTCCAAACCATTAATTGCCTTACTAGATAAATGAGCCTCCCTAAATGCAAGTAATCCTGGCTTGTACATGAATTCAATGTTTCCCTCGCTATATGAGATGTTTATTTCCTTATTCTTAGAAATATCCCATAATACTGCACAGCATATTCCGTAATTTGGATTCTTTTTCGAATAGCTGATATCTACTCCAGCAACAGTGTTCACTTCTGATAAAGAATTAATTGAATTTATTATTCCAGAATCATTTTGCATGTATTTTTCCCAAAACAATTGGCTCCATTTCGCTTGGATTTTTTCCGCATTCTTAATTGAACTAGGATAACTCAATAACTCCATTTTACGAGATTCATCTTTAGTATGTGACATTACATTCTAAGATAAAATAACATTTGCACATTAAGGTTATGTTTATGTGATCAAACTTTTGATCAACCCCAATATTACATCAATATTCTTATTTCCTTATTTTTTCTTGAGAAAAGGGTGTGGAACTCTGATATTTTCCGCATCAGATTCGAGATCTTTGTTTATTTTAAACAACAACTCATCACGGGTAAACCTTTGGACGTTTCTTGATAAAAACTCATACAGCGTTTCAAACTTATTCCTTAATACATTAATGTGCTCAGACTGAAATGTTACACTTTCTTCTAACAATAAAATTGTTCCATCACTTAGAAATCGTAATCGAGCGAATCCACAAATTGTTGGAACTATATATTCCCTTAATATTTTTCTTTGAATTGATTTATTTTGTGCCATTTTTATCACATATTTCAAAAATTTCTCTCTATCAATTCATTTAAAGAACGAAAAAAAGCGAGTAAAAATGATGATTCAAAATTTAGAAGATATCGAGCCTATAATTCACAAGGGAATTCATCCGTAGCAATAACACCCGAATCAGATAACCAGACATCCCGTTCAATCCTTAAAGCACCTTTAATTTCTTTTCCGTATAGACCCGGTTCTATGGTATAATAATGACCCAACTCTACTGTTCCGGGGGAATTCGGATATAACATGGGAATGGGCTCATGCAGCTTCACACCAATACCATGTCCTAAAAATGGTGTGTGATATTTACCCCATTTTGTTGCTATAATAAATTCCCTGGACGCTTTATCAACCTCATGGGTGGCAGTGCCAGGTTTTGATGCTTTCATGGCTTCTTCAATTCCACCATTTATCGTGTCCATCATATCCCTTTGTTCGGTTGTTGGATTACGTCCTACGACCCAAGTTCGTGTAATATCCGACCAATAGCCATTTACTTGTGTGTTTAATTCAATCATACAGAGTTCTCCTTTTTTCATTTTGTATGCACTCGATATATTATATGGCCAACATGCTCTGGCTCCATTTTCAGGACCCCCCATTACAAATGCAAACGCACGAACAAAATCTACATTGTCTTTATAGTCGACAATCTTATTATTTATGGTCGATTCACATAATGTAGCAATTTCCATTTCCGTTTTCTCTTGATGAAGCGCATCAGCAATGGCTTCAAGACCATAATAATTTAATTCATTTACAAGTTTCAGCTGTTTGAATTCAAATTCTGTTTTTACTGCCCTTAACTCTGTCAGCAAGTTTGTCGCGTCAACAAGTTCCCAATTTTTAAGCTCTTTAGAAAGCTTATCAAAAAACGGGTTGTTTGGGATTGATAATTCGTAACCTAAATGTGTGCATGCAATCGCTTCTACCGTCTTTTCCACGCCAATTTTCATTTTCTTTTCGGCAAAACTTAACTTAGAGAGTTCGTTAATCAGAGCGTCATTACCATTCGGCTCATATTCACGTAAATCATTTATAATTCTTCGTTTCGCAAAAATAGTCTCCGAATCTGGTGTAATTAGTATCGGATCACCATCTAATGGGATAAAAGCGGCACCCCATCCCGTTATAGGCCACCAATTGCTAAAATAAAGAACATTTTCTGGCAACCGCACCAATAAACCATCTAACTTGGATTTTTCTAGTCCTTTTTTGACTCGATCAAATTTTTCCTTGTCTATGAAAAGCATAATTTAAGAAAAACATAATATAAGAAAAAGATTTCATTTGTAGAATTTATAGAAATTCTTAGTTTAGAAGACGTTCTTTCTCAAGTAGCTTAATCATTTTCAGACCTATGCTTATCTTTTCAAGTATAGAAAGGTGATTATGTACTTTAATGATAAAGAATACATAACCAAGAATCAGTATAATCCATACAATGAAGGTTAAAAAATAAGTGTCCATTAATCCGACAAAGATATCACATGCCCAACCTAAAACTATCACAAAAATTATCATATTTATTGTTAGAAGTCGTCCATTATTCGGTAGTCGTTTGATAAAATATACGCCGACAGTTCCTATTATCAAAGTAGTTGTATAGAAATCTATTCCAATACGCAGCCCCCCTAAGAGGACCAAAAATACGTTTTCTTGACCTGGCATAAAATACCAGAGCCCCAAATACCATCCGAAAAGCGCTTCAACAAACACTTCCCAAGCAACGACAAAAAGTCCTGCAATCAAGATAGAAACAATCTCTTTTTTAGAGATTTTTAGTTTCCACATTAAAATGATGCCTACTGTTGTTGTCGGAATGCCAACAATTACAGTCGTTCCAATCTTAAAGGTCTCTGCACCCGTCATCCTAATCGGAATATAGAATAAACTAACTAAATAAGGAATCAACCAACCCAATTGAATAAAAAGTGAAGAAGCACCTATTTTAAACCATTTACTGTAATAGACACCTTCTTCCTTGGAAAATTTATTCATCAAATATTTTTACTTTTTTGTATTATAAAAAGATTAGGAATTGTAGGAAAAAATACTAAATTAAATGGAAATGAAAACTAAATTGAATGAAAACTAAATTAAATGGAAATCACTAAATTATCATCAAGAAGGAAAGAAAATCATGTCAATTGAAGATGCAAAAAAAAAAGCGGGATATAAAGCAGTTGATAATCATATTAAGGATAAGATGGTTTTAGGAATTGGATCTGGTTCAACTGTTGTATATGCAGTTCAAAGATTAGTTCAACGAGTAAAGGAAGAAAAGCTCGATATCATATGTATTCCTACATCTTTCCAGAGTTATCAATTAATTACTAACAACAACTTAAAACTCGGAAATCTTGACTCAATAGAAAAAATACACGTTGATATTGATGGTGCAGATGAGATAGATGAAAAATTAAATGTAATTAAAGGCGGAGGCGGTTGCCATGTGCAGGAGAAAATTGTTGCATCTAATTCTGAAGAATTAATTATAATAGCAGATTATCGTAAAGATTCGAAGAAGTTGGGGGAAAAATGGAAAAAAGGCATTCCAATAGAAGTAATTCCTCTCGGGTATATACCAGTTATGAGAAAGATTCGTTCATTAGGAGGTATTCCCACCCTTAGAATGGCAAAAAATAAAGCAGGACCTGTTGTTAGTGATAATGCAAATTTTATAGTTGACGCGGATTTTGGTATTATTCATGAACCCGAAAATCTAAACCAGAAACTTAAAATGATACCGGGAGTTGTAGAAACGGGACTATTTATAAATAATGTAGAGGTAAATATTCCTAAATCGTATATCGGCACTAAGGATGGAAATGTTATTGAAAGGACTCGGTAATACATGAATTCAGATGGAACCCATAGTTTAGATTCTTGCATTATTTCCACCAGATACCGTGGGTCTAAAACTAAAATAATTCCTTATATTTGGAATATCGTTAAAGATTTGAATTTTGAATCCGTCTTGGATTGTTTTGGAGGTACTGGTTCTGTTTCTTATTTGTTTAAAAAGAAGCACAAACAAGTTTTATATAACGATCATTTGAGATTTAACCATATCGTAGGGAGAGCACTAATAGAGAATTCCCA
>WJKO01000701.1 GCA_014729055.1 Promethearchaeota archaeon
AGTGAAAGATCTACTCAAAAGATTAACTTTTGATGAAAAAGTTTCACTTCTTACGCGATATACGGGTATGTCAACAAAACCGATACCACGATTGGGAATCCCTGAATTTATTATGACGGATGGACCTCATGGATCAAGAGCGCAAATATCCAGAAAAGAGAAAAATACTTATTTTCCAGCAACCATTGGGTTAGCTGCTTCATGGAATACAGAGCTTGCTTATAGATACGGACAATTCCTGGCCGAGGAGACCAGAGCGGTAGGACGTCATTGTATCCTAGCACCAGGAGTGAATATACACCGAACTCCATTTTGTGGCAGAAATTTTGAATATTTATCAGAAGATCCATGTCTTGCGGGTAGAATTGTTGCCCCACTAATTAAAGGAATACAAAGCAAGCGAATTGCTGCATGTGTTAAACATTTCGTATGCAATAATAGTGAAAAAAGACGCCGATTTAGTAATTCAATTGTTTCCGAAAGAGCACTAGAAGAGATATATTTTCCTGCTTTTAAGTCCGCGGTGGTTGAAGGAAATAGTTGGATGGTTATGGGCGCATACAACAAGGTGAACGGTAAATACGTTTATGAAAGTAAATACTTACTAAATGATAAACTACGAAAAGATTGGGGATTCAAAGGATTTGTTGTTTCTGATTGGTTAGCGACTCATGCTATGACCTCTGCCTCGAAGTGCCTTAAAGCAGGACTGACATTAGAAATGCCTAATGTGTGGGTATATTCTCATGATAATGTAAAAAAGGATTTTGATAACGGAGAGTTTGATGAAAGTATATTGGATGAACACATCCGAAGATTATTAAGAGTATTCTTTTACGTTGGGCTATTTGATCCAGAGGATAAAATTCCTAACGGGGAGAGAAATACTGAGAAACATATAGAATTGGCACAAAAAATTATTGAAGATGGTTCTGTACTTTTAAAAAATGAAAACAATATATTACCTATTAATTTAAACAAAATAAGCAAGATTTACATGACAGGTCCACTTGCAGACTATAAACCTATCATCCCTATTATAGATTCTCTCGCCGGGAGTTCTTCTGTTATACCCTTTAGAAGAATTACTGTAATGGAGGCATTGAAAGAAATGGTAGGTAACAAGGTGGAATTCGTTGATAAACCAGAAGACGCTCATATTTGTATAATCGTCACAGGAATTAAGCATAGGTTGCATAAAGATAATGAAGGCAGTGATAAAGAAAGGTTGGATCTAGCAGAAAGGAAGATTAATGAAATAAAACAAATTGCTGCCCGAAATAAAAATACGATTGTAGTATTATTTAATGGTGGACCAATCGGTATGATTGATTGGATTGATGAAGTTCCCGCTATATTAGAAGCATGGCAGCCACACCAAGAAGCTGGTTATGCTATTGCCAATTTATTATTAGGACACACTAATCCATCAGGAAAATTACCGACTACATTTCCAAAAAAGATTTCTGATTCTCCAGCACATAAAAGTGAAAAACGATATCCATCATTTCACTATTCTCTCATAGATTTAGCAAAGCATGAGGGTATTTATGTTCATCCGAAGAGAACACATAAGGGTCAGAATATCGATCTGCATTACGAGGAGGATATATTTGTAGGATATAGATATTTCGACACAGAAAATATTGAGCCATTATTTCCATTCGGACATGGGTTATCCTATACATCATTTGAATATTCTAATCTTGAAGTTGATAAAAAGACCGTAAATAAAACCGATACTATTCTGCTTTCTCTGGATGTTAAGAATAATGGTGATAGAAAAGGGGCGGAAATAATTCAGATATACAGCAAAGATTTAAAAAGTTCTGTCGCCCGTCCCGAAAAAGAGCTTATTGCCTTTAAGAAGGTCGAATTACAGCCAGAAGAGTTGAAAAACGTTAAAATTAAAATTGATGTTGGTGATCTGGCATATTATAACGAAAAAGAACACAAATGGAAACTGGAGAAAGGAGACTTTCAATTACTTATTGGGTCATCTTCGAAGGATATCAGACTTAAAGGAACAATCTCTTTATCTTGAAAAAATAAAATATTAAAATAATTTTTAATTTTAATATAAAATAGAAATATCAACACTTATTAGTATAGATCAGTATCGATCATAAGGATCGTATTGACAAGTTCTTGTGCTGCTTTCACCGCTCTCATAACTTTACCCATATTTCCTTTTAACTTAAACTTACCTTGCATTAATCCTTGGATAGGATCAAGCTTCTTTTCTATTAATTTCACATAGTTTGGATAAGGTCCGCTAAATACAAATGCCGCATCTTTTTCTTGTCCTTCTTCCAGCATGTAGCCATCTCTTGCTTTGCCATGATATAAATCGATCCAAAATCGGATATCATGATCGAGATTGCCCCCAGCTTCTACAATAAAAACAAAATCGCCTTCCCACGTTTTTGCAGCGTCCTCATATGCTTCATTATTATTAAGTGTTTCTATATAAGCTTCTAACCATTCTTTGGTTGCAAATAAGAGTCCCATTTTAAGATTCGTCCATTTTCTTTTTTAGAAGTAATTTGATCTAAATTTAATTTTACTTGATTTAAATATTTATGAATCAAGTTTTATAAAAAAAAATCAAAAAAACAATTCCTAATCCCATAGGAAACCAGAAAAATCTTTTTAATTTTGACGACAAAAATCAATGTTGACTTTCAAAGTAAACTATAATAGAGGATTAAAGTAAAGCATCATGAATCAAAATGGGAAAAAATGAGTTTTGAAAAAAAAAGAAGTTCTTGTTCTCATAGATTTCTATCTAAAGATTAAAAATCTACATCTTTACCATCATATGCATATTGATAGAGTTTTTTATACATGGTGGAATCGGCACTTCTCGGGCTCATGACACCTGCACCAGATTCTAAACACATTTCACCCATAAAATCCAGCTTTGCCTCGAAATCTTCCTTACTGATCCCAATTTCCTTGATTGCTTGAGGAAAATCAACTTGTTTCTGTAAATCCTTTACACCTTGAATAAGCTTTTTTGATGCAGCGCCATCAGAATCACTCCAATCTGCTAATCCAACCATTTTTGAAGCTCGACCAAGTATCTCTTTTGCCTCATCATTCTCAGGATCATTTAAACAATATTGCAGAACATATGGGAGGAACAAACCTACAGCTAATCCATGAGGTACATGAAATGTCGCACCTAAAACATGACCCAACGAATGACCTAATATAACTTGACTATTTCCAAAGCAGAGTCCTGCCATAGTGGCTGCATTGGACATGTGTTCTCTTGCTTCTTCATCACTTCCGTCTTTATATGCTCTAGGAAGATATTTCTGTATAAGATCAAATGCTCTGATTCCAAGTGCATCACTGAAATCATTTTTCCACGAGGAAATCAGCCCTTCAAGTATATGTGCTACTGCATCAAAACCAGTTGCTGCAGTTAATTTGGGCGGTAGACCTTTAGTAAAAACAGGATCTACTATCGCATATGTTGGTATTAGTTCTTTATTAACTTGCTCTAACTTTATATTAGTACCATCTTCTTTAATCCTCGTAATAACAACCGCCCATGTTGTCTCCGCGCCAGTTCCAGCTGTTGTGGGTATTGCAATCATTTTTGCCTTTCTCCCGAGATTTAAATCTTGAAATGGATGAAAATCATCAACACCAAAATCAGGTCTATCATTTTCATAGAACGCCCATATAGATTTTGCTGTATCCATCGAAGACCCTCCACCGAATCCTATAATTAGATCTGGAGCATATTCTTTACATTTCTCAGCCCCTTTAATGATCGTATCTTCATGGGGATCAGGTTCCACTTCGCTAAAAATCATATATTGCTTGGAAAGTTCCTTTAATTTATCCGTTACAATATCAACGAGTTTCAATTTAACGAGATCTGGGTCAGTTACGATAAAGATTTTATTCCCTTTGATATTTTCAAGAAAATCCAAGCTATCCGGTCCAAACACTATTGTTGGAGAATAAAAATACCACATTCACATTTAGCTCCTTATTTTATTTTTTAATCAATACTTTGTTTTTTAACAAAAGTAATAAAACTTTATATTAGTCTTTGTTGAAATAATATTATTTGAATTTAAGGAGGGTAATATCTTTGGAGGAAGAAGAAAAAGTCAATTTATTTGAGACATTTAAATCTGTAATGGAATCAGCAGTAAAGGAAAAACAAGAAATCCCAAAATGGAATGAGAAACTCAATAACGCAGATATAAAGGCAAATATCTCACTTCAAGTGGGACAAGA
>WJKO01000069.1 GCA_014729055.1 Promethearchaeota archaeon
ATTCATAGTCAAGGAAAACGTCATTTGGGGCATAATCCTTTAAAATTTAAAAAATACGGTATTGATTACATCGAGCCTCATACAATTCAATTTAAAACATCTCGAAGACAGCTAATGCGGGATCTTGATTATTTGGGTAAAGATAGCGGAAATGATCTCATCCTCCATTTTTGTGCCAGGGATAAAAGACCCGTCAACTACGATTTATGGATTAAGACTCCAAAAATAATTAAAGGAGCGATTAAAACAATTGAAAAATACATATCTAACGAGAAGAGAGGACAATACATAAAGGGTATATTGTTTTTTAATGAACCAGCGGTCTCAGAAAAAAATAAAAATGTAATATATGAGTATTTTAGATAGATCTATTGGATTATCTTAAAGGTTCGTATTTCATGTGGGTTTAATTCTATTTTTAATTTGATGATGTTGCCTTGTTCATCTTTTGTGGCATCCGACTTTTGTTTGCTAATATCGCGTTCCAAAAGGTCCGTTTCTATGATCTTTTTTATCTTAAGTTTCTTATCAAAAATAATGGAATCTTCTGCCCGTTGATGCTTTAACTCCACTATTCTGATAATTTTTCCTGAACCATCTTGAGCGTCTTTAATAACACTAAGTTCAACATTTGGATTTTTACTTTTTATGAGTGCATCAGTAGTAATCCCACTTAGATGCGTAACCATAGTTCCTTTTGGAACCCACTTAGATGCGTAACCATAGTTCAGCCAGTGGGCATGAGCAAGTATGTCTGGGTCAGAATCTGTCCATTTCCCTTTATGAGGGAGTAACACATAATTAATAAGGTGTTTTTGACCCACATCGGCATGTGTTGGTGGTTTATCATTGGTTTTTTCCTTTCTTCTGCTCCGCTCTGTATGCACCCACGCCTCTTTAGATGGTGCAGGATATTTCGGTCCTCGAATAACTGTCAACCCTATTCTCTGTGGATTTGCATCATATCCATATTTTCCGTTGTTGAGTATAGCAAAACCCCAACTTTCATCTTTTGCGGGGAGATCCACCCAAGTATGATGGAAATTTTCCCATCTTGGTTTATCATGGTTAGCGATGGGATTCGTTAAACGTTTAATCGAACCGTATGGTGTTTCAGAAATTGTATATTCCGCATTCGTTGCAGTTGCTACATCTAATTTAAATGTAGTCTCACAAGAATTCCAATCGATAAGAAAATCAATATAGATACCTGGAGCCCCATTTATTAATGAGATTCGCTGGATAATAGTTGACGTTGCGTTCATTTCGGATTCGCTATCTTCATTCAGAAATTCCCTTTTAATTTCAATTGTGCATTTCATTGAGCCGTCATCCGTAACTAAAACTGATTTCGGAGGATCCATATTAATTTCCAATTCCCTATACGTAGGCAATAGATTCCAGCAGGGTTCATCCGGTAACCAATCAAAAAACACCTTTAAGATAATACCTTTATTTGACAAAACGTTTTTCTCTAGTTGTTTATCATAAATAAAATCGATATTTCCTGTTTTCTTATTGACTTTTAACGAATACATTTCATTCTCTATTCCAATAGAACCATCGCTTTCTTCAATAATGAACGCACTTGGATTCAAGTTGTCCGAAGTTTCTTCATTCTTGTGCAATAATTCACACAGCAGAAAACTATGTTGTGGGATATCTGCTGTAAATAACAATCTATTTGGGCGTTTGAGCAATATAGCGTCTAAATCCATAGGATCCTCGGCTACAAGTTGTACAGGTCTGACATTATTCCTTATCTTCACATACTCTGGAATCTCATCACCATTATATTCAATTTCGACCGGCACATTTTTTACATCTTGCCCCGTACCATTGAAGATTATCAATCTTTCATTCATATTTTCATTCATATTTTCATGAGAATTTTCTTCACTTTGCTGATGCTTGAATAATCTTTTCCATATTTCGTTTTCAATCTTTTTCAGCTCGGATGTGCCATAATCCCAAAAATCATAGCAATCATCATAGACTTCTGGTATACTTGACCCTGGTAATACATCATGAAACTGGTTTAAAAGCGTTAATTTCCATATCTTGCCGAGCCTCTCTGTTACGTAATCCGTATTTTCCCCCGTTACAAGAGATATCAAAGACACTAATGATTCTATACAACATAAATGCCATTCAAAATAGCGATTCATTCTCTTAACGAGAGATTGAGTTGATAATGTACCTCGATGAAATTCGTAATATAACTCATCCTTCCATACGGGTAGTCTATCTCTATAAGGTTCGAGTATTTCATTAAAATATTTCGTGGCCGTGATCCATTCGATATTGTAATTGTCAACCATATAATCTAACATAGCTACTTCTCTCCCTGTAGGACCATGACCTCCATCTCCTTGACCCATAAACGCTGCTACTGGGGGCATCTCATCGGAATATACATCTTTTTCCTCCGGTTTGTCTATTGTATAATCCGCTTCAAATTCGAGCCCTGGTTTTAATAGACGCCGTCTTTTCTTATTTAGCCTATGTTGAGAAAAAGCACCAAGCCCTCCCCTATTCAGGTACATCATAACTCGCGAACCATCTGGCGATTCCCACAAGAAATGCATGAATGGAAATGGTGTTTCTTTATTATTCATTAGTTTAGTTGAGTAGAAATATTTACTACCACTTTTTAAAAAGATCTGAGGTAATGTATTGGCA
>WJKO01000702.1 GCA_014729055.1 Promethearchaeota archaeon
ATGCAAGTCTATGGACCAGTTCCTTCAAGACGTTTTGGGCAATCTTTAGGTATTGATTTGATTCCTCCAAAAATATGCAACTATTCGTGTATATATTGCCAGTTAGGTCGAACATTGAATTACACAAATGAACGACGAAGTTGGTTTTCCAAGGAAGATATCCTTAAGGAATTGGTAAATCATGTTAAAAAAGTGGGTATTGATACGATTGACTATATAACAATAGTCGGAGATGGAGAACCCACGTTATCCTTGGATCTAGGTTGGATGATCTCAGAGGTTAAAAAAAGATTTTCTGTACCCGTCGCGGTTATCACGAATGGTGCGTTATTATCCTCCCCTCAAGTCCGTTTAGAACTTAAGCAAGCTGATGTAGTTTCGCCGACTTTCGATGCTGCAGATGAAGAAATGTTTAAGAAAGTCAATAGACCTTACGGAGATCTACGATTTAATAAGATAATTGACGGGATGGTGCAGTTTCGCAAAGAATATAGTGGGGAAATCTGGATTGAGATTATGGTCATGGATGGGATTAACGACGGTGACACTCAAATTATGGAAATTAAAGAATCATTGAAGGATATTAAACCCGATAGGATTTATATTAATGTGCCAATACGTCCACCAGCTGAATCATATGTAAAAATCCCATCTATAAGTCGTATCTATGCTTATAAAGATAAATTGGGCAATTTCTTTGATATAACCTTGCCTGAAGAGGGCAGCTTTGCACTTAGAAGTGACAAGGAAGAAGATATTCTAAGAGAACTAATTGAAATAATAAAACGCCATCCAATGCGCAAGGAACAGATATTAGAGATACTGGAACAAAAAAGAATTGACGATCAAGAGCAATTTATGAATAATTTAACGGAAACCAACGAAATTGAGGAAGTCTCTCACAGAGGATGTGTATTTATTGAATGGAAACATTATAAGCGTGGCTAAGTATGTCTATTTCAATCATCTATTTAAATTGCATTAATTCAGCCTAAATAATCCCTTTCTTTTCAAGTTCATCTTTTGTTTCTTTGGATTTATCTTCTAATGTGATATTTCGTTTTTCTTGTTCTATCCAGCGTATAACTTGACGTAATGACTCGTCAACGGTGAACCTTGGTTCATAATTGAGTGTTTTTCTAATTTTTGAAATATCTGCTATGCAATGTCGTATGTCTCCGAAACGAGCTTTACCAATAATCTTCGGTTGAATTTTTGGATCAATCATTTTACAGAGCCGTTCTGCTAATGCATAAATTGATGTAGAAATCCCAGTACCAACATTAAAAACTTGATGTTCGGCTGAAACTGAATCCATAGATTTTATTAAAGCTTGCACAATATCAAGGACATTGACAAAATCTCTTGATTGTTTTCCATCTTCATATACCAACGGTTGATTTCCGCATAACAAGCTAGTAGCGAAAATAGCACATACGCCAGTATATGGATTTGATAGTGCTTGCCGTGGTCCTAATACATTGAAAAACCTTAATGCTGTTGTTTTTATTCCGTAAATTTTACCAAATAAAAGGCTGAGTTCTTCTTGATGTTTCTTTGAATATGCGTAGGTAGAAGTACATTGTAATGGAGCCACTTCGGGTGTACCAATAGGTTTAAGAAGTGATCCGCATTCTGGACACTTTAATTCCCATTCTTTTCTCTTTAATTGCTCTACAGGACGCATTTCGGGTTTTATCTCTCCACATTTATCACATAAAGCCATTCCCTCGCCATATAAACTATTTGATGAAGCAATGATAAGCTTTTTTACTTCATGGTCTTCGTTTACTAAAAAATCAAGTAAGTTTGAGGTGCCCAACGTATTGTCTTCAATAAACTCTTTAATTTTATACATCGATTTTCCTATACCTAACTTAGATGCCAGATGAAAAATGACTTCTTGGTCGGATATAGCGTTTGCTAGATCGTTATAATCTGCAATGTTGCCTCTTATAAATTGGACGCCTTCGGGTATATAGGCGGGTTTCTTCCTATTTTTTCCGAAATTCTCGGGCACAAGCGCGTCAAAAATAGTAACGTCATGACCCCGTTGAATTAACTGATCAACTAGATGAGATCCTATAAATCCTGCGCCACCAGTGACTAAGATTTTCTTTTCCACATCAAATCAGACAAAATGAGGTTCTTTTCTTTTATTATTATTTCCTTCTGATTAATTTCCTTCGTGGTAACCTTCAATAGGGTCGAATCCCTCTTTAGTGATTTTGACCAATTGGATTTCATAACCGGAACCAGCATCTCGTTCCCTTGCGGCATTAATGGCTTTTTTAACTAATTTATTAGCTTGATTCTCTGTTAAGTTAGGTTTCCATTCCGATTCTAATAATCCTAATGCATATGGAGATCCAGAACCAAAACTTAGGAATTTCTCTTCTTTAAAAAGGGTTCCTAACAAGTCAACACCATAAAGAACACCCTTATCTTTGGTTTCACTGTAACCGCCCACTATCATTAAAGCCAGGAAAAAAGATCTTCCTTGATACAACAGGTTGCGAACAGAATTTGCTACATATTTTACTGATGCTACTGTGCCGGTCTCTATTTTTCGCAAGTTAGCAAGCGCTCTGGCTTGGTTTACAACATATTGGCAATCTGCTACGCCTCCAGAGATTGTAGCCGCCGTATAGTCATTAATTTTAAATAACTTTTGAGCTTGTTTCGATGCTACAAAAAAACCAGCCGTAGCTTGTGATTCTGTCCCAATTATAACGCCATCACGGTAAATAACACCAACGGTGGTCGTTCCAGTTTTAATTAGATTTTCATCCGATGTTTTTGATCTTAGTGGTGTTTGCATGTTGATCACTAATTCTTAATTTGTTTTATTTTTTTTGCATATAATTTATAAGCGGTTGCTTATTTTTTTTTTTCTTTATCTTTTCAGTCTTTGTTTTCTCAATTGTTTTTTTCTTAATGTTCTTTTTAATTACTTTTTTCGCTGACTTCGTCTTTGATGTTCGTTTAGGTTTTCGTTTCGATTTGCGCTTTGATTTTCGTTTGAGACTCTTCTTTTTGACAAGCTTCTTTTTTTCTATCATAGTTCCTAATACTTTATTTTCCTGCCGTTTTTTACTTTTTATAAATTCTTTTAACCAAAGATCGTATAAGAGCGTAAAAATTGTTAAACTAGTTGCTAAAATCAATGGAATCAATGGATCAACATTAATATAGAGTCCATTCCAGGAAAAAAATACGGTAAAGAGGCATAAAAATATTATGAAATATGAAGGAATCGATATATCTCTCTTATTAGAAATTGAAGCGCACACGATGAGTGGTAATTGTATAAGCATAAGTAAAACCATAAAGATGGACCCCCAGTAAAGGGATAAATGCCCGATCGCCATGAAGATAAGTGAGATAATGCTAAGTCCAATGGAAATTCCTATTAAGATTCTGTAAATAAGTACTAGACTATCTCGTTTGGGTTCAACTAATGAAAAATCGGATGATAACTTAGAATTTATGAAATCTTGGACATGTTTCGGTGTAAA
>WJKO01000008.1 GCA_014729055.1 Promethearchaeota archaeon
ATAGCACTGATAGTATTTGCGAGTTCTGTTTTAAGCGCGGTGGTAGTATTTTTTGTGTCTGCTATAATATCCTTAATTCCTGTGTCTACTTTTTCCTTTAAAGTCGTTTTCTGTGATTCCAATGCCGATGTAATATTTTGATTTGAGTTTTTTATTTGGGTTTGTGAATCATCCAAATTAGTGCTGGTTTCAGTTAATATATTACCTAATAACGAATCGGCATTATTCTTAACATTCGTTACTATTGTTTTTGAAGTTTGTTCCGCCCCTTTTACAGATTGTGATACGGAATTAGTAGTATTACTTATATTTTCCGAAATAATTTCTTTAATATTGGTATAAGATTCACCAATCGCTTCAGATAAGTTGGTTATCTCATCCAATGCACTTTTTTTTGTATTTGATAGAGATTCAGTTAGTTGAGTGTTACCTTCTTCAAAACTTTTAAAGATAAAATCTTTGTTGTTGTTTAGACTTTGTTTTAATTGCTCGAGGATTTCATTTAATTCTTGAGAGCTTGTGTCAATTTTTGTTTTTGATTCGGTGTCCGCATCAGACATAGACTTTTCGGTAGTTTGAGTAAAATCTGTTATTGACTTGTCTTGCCCACTTTCAATTTGAGTTGTGGCGTTTGAAGTTATTTCAGAAATATTATTTTTAAATTCATTCAGCTTTCCTTGAAACATATCTCCTGCAGAGTCTTGCTTTTGCTTAGCATTCTCCATAGCACTGCTTAACGCTTCATCTATTTTGGATTCTGAATATGATTCTAACCTTCCTTTAACACTCTCTTGTTCATTATTAATATCATCGGTTTTATTATACAATGTTGCCAAGTCTGCCTTGAAAGATTCTAAACTCTTTTTGAAGTCCTTCACAGGCGATATTGGGATATAACGCGGAATAATACCTGGAAGTTCTTTTAGTAATCCTTTTTCGATTAGGGATTCAATTTGTTTTTCTATATCACTTTCTTTCATTTTAAGTGCTACTGCCGCCATGGACTTGGTCATAAAACCTCTAGCAATAGCGTATTCATATACCTTGATTTCTTTATCATCTAAATTAACTAGTTTGGCTATCTTTTCTGACATAAATATCACTTTTATTTTTTAGAATTATTTATGCACTTTCATTTTTTATAAGATCAATTATGATTTTATTTGTTTCATCATCATTTCTTAGTTCTTATAAAATTTTAAATTCTTAACTTAGTGAAATCAAATTCTGGGAGTGAAAATTTTGATTCTTCATTATCAGTAAAAAATTAGATTGTTGAATAGTTTAATTTCTTCAGCATTACTATATACTTTCTTAACGTTTTCGTCCAGATCGCTTAAATCAAAAACAGTATTTGAACGTACAGCATTTAACATTTCTTTAATAATCTTCTTATAAGCTTGTATGATCTTTGAATTATTAACCTTAAGATCAGTTATTATCTGATCAGCATTATCATAATTTCCCAAAGCAATTTGAGATAAAGCCGTTAATGCCCTAATGTATGCTAAAGTTGAACTTTTCCCGTTATTATAATCGTTATTGTACTCTTTCTGATAATAGTGATAGATTTGCTTTAATATACTCTTTACTTCATTTGAATTCATAGAGAATCCTGTTTTTCTATAATAAGGAAGCATTTCTAAAAGTAAAGTGCCTGCTATAAAGTATTTTTCTTCTTTCACTTGAATTTTACTCATAGCTAATAGATTTTTTTTAATCCTATCAGCAATAAGTCCGTAATATTCTTTAAAATTTTTAATTTCCGCAAGATTAAAACCGTTCATTAATTTCTCAATTGCAAATTCATAATTCATTTCTTTTAGTGCATGGTTTGCCGCTTGAATATATAATTTAATTACCTTATCATAAATCTTTAAATGTTCATATAATTCTGCAGCATCATTATAACACAGACTACTTTCTGTAAATTCATTACAGTTTTCAAAAATATTACCCGCAATTACAAAACTACTAGCCCCTTCTAAGAAGTCCGTTTCAGTATCCTTGAAACATAATCCAGCACCTCTGTAAAGACTAGCAATTTTATGATAGTCCATTTGTTGCTTTAAATTTTCTTTTGCAAGTCTTATGTATGCGACTGCTTCATTCCTACTGAATTTTCTATATTCTGATGGTTTATTTAGAGATGCATTCAAATTCTTCAGTATTTGGTAGATCTGAGATAAAGAATAATTGTCGTTTCGTTTGATGATTTTTTTTTCTTCAGATTTGAAATACTTATCTGCTTCTTCTAGCAGATCTATTGAATTGCTTTCCTTACCCAAAAGCAGATAAATATCGCTCAAATTGTAATAGATATTTGCCGTAATATCATAAAATCGTTCATTTTTGGATATAACTAATGCTGCTGAAAAAGTATCTATTGCATTATCCCAATCTTCTATTTTTAGATATAATTCCCCTAAATTGTATGAAATAATTGCTAATTTACGCGTGTTACTAAAACCATTGAGTAACTCGATTAATGCATTATTATAATCTATACATTTTAGAATATACCTCTTCTCGCCCGTTTTATTATTCAACTTATTATAGTATATCTCAGCAATCTGATTTGCGATCCAGCTAGCTTCTTCGAACTTGCCTTGTTTCTGGAGCTCATACATGTATTTTTCATAATATTCGATAGATTGAGTGTATATCTGTTTTGCCTCTTTAAAATCAAATTCTTCCATATAGTATGCAGCCGAAAACAAATTATCAGCAACTTCATAGAAGTCACCTTCTTTCGCAATTTCATTAATTTTTATCAGAAGGATGGATAACATTTCGATGAATTTTTCTTCTTTTTCTTTATGGTCTATAATATTGGCAGTCTCATCTAAGTATGTCATAATTATTCTCTGGATTTCATCATTAACAAAAGGAGTTTGTTCTCTATCCTCGGGAAATTTCAAATTACTCAGTTAGCGAAATGTTTCGCATATAAAAAACTTTTTGAAAGCATAAGGGGATAGGGAAAACAGAAACTAGAAAGAGAGATTCAAGTAATAAAGAAGAAAGTCAAAATTTATAGATATAAGGAAAAAAAATAATTAAATTTTAACCGCCAGCGATCTTTGGCAATATAATCACTGAAGAACCTTCTTTTATAACATCATCGAGACCTACTCGTTTCCCATCTACCAGAATTGCAAAATATTTATCGCTTAGTTTCAATTCTTTAAGAAGATCTTTGACGGTTCTTTCCGATTTTACTTGGTAATTTTTTAGAGTTCCTACATCTAACAGCTGTGGAACTTCATCTTTTTGTAATTGTTCCATTTTAATAACCTCAATTAATTATAATCTAAGGATAATTAGAAAAACTTACGCTTATATATTTTATGCTTAAAATTAATGTCTTTCTTGTTCTTTTTAAATAAAGACATTATCTAAGAAATGAATTGTTTATAGGAATGGAATTAAGTTCTTTTATCTCGCTTTCTACTAATTTTTTTGAACATAATCTACTTTCTCAATCATCAAATCATAGGCGATCTTTGTATTTGAAAAAATTTCTTTTGCTTGAAGAAGCAGTGCATTATAATCGCTTTCATCACTATATCTTGATGAAAAATGTGTGAGTATTAATTTCTTAACATTATTATTTAGAGCAATTTTAGCTGCTTGTCTCGCAGTCATGTGTTTTTTTTCATTTGCGTATTCTGCTTGGTCATCTCCATAGGTGGCTTCGCAAATAAAAACATCCGAATCTTTAGCAATAAAATCTAAATTTTGACAAGGTTTTGAATCTGCAGAATAACTTATAATAAGACCCGCCCTCTTAGGACCTATAATACCTGCTTGAGTTGGTATTAGTTGCTGTCCATTTATC
>WJKO01000703.1 GCA_014729055.1 Promethearchaeota archaeon
TACGATACCACTGCTCAACTTTTAAAAGATTACGGTAAATTAAAAGACGGAAAAGTGTTGGTAAAACCCAATAACACAGGATTTGTTGGTGTCTTTAAAACTAAAGCGTTAGAACCCATCTTACAAAAAAACGGGATTACGGACAACGCAGATGATCAACAAATAGCAACTCAACCTTCAGTACTACGCGGAATTGTAGATGCCTTAATAGATTTGGGCGTTAAACGTATCGATATAGGTGAAAACATGCTATGGGATGGAGGAACGCCTAGAGCATTTTATGAAACTGGTTATACTCAAATATTTAAAGACAAAAAATACAAAAATAAGGTATATTTTATAGATTTCTATGAAAATGACCCTCCAGCAATGAGTCTCGAACCATTATATTTAGGAGAAACAGAATATTGTAAATTAGATTACTTTGATCGCTGCTATCCACCGAAAGCAATATTTAAAGAAAAATATGACTTAATTTATATCGCATCCGTGATTAAAACTCACAACTGCTCATATTATTCATTGAGTGTAAAGAACTTCAGTGTAACTTGGAATCCTAGAAAAAAGACTGGTAAGATACCGCCTCGTTGGCATATTCATGGACTCCCTTTGAACATTTTCCATATAAAACAAGTAAAAAAAGCCTTAGGATCTGACTTCAAGCGGAAATACAAATATTTAGTGAGAGAGGTTTACAAATATCCGTATAGAAACCCAGACAGAAAGCAACGCATAGTTAAGAAGAGAAAACGGAAAATAATTGTAACTAATTCTTTTGCCTCAAGCGGTCTTATGGATACAATCAAGACAAAAAATAATTATGCTCTTGATGTGGATCCACATCATTGGACTGGTATAACCCTAGCGATAATGAATTTAGGTATCGGATATCTAATTACAAGGTTTAATCGCATTTTTACAGCCATGTTAAAGCGATTGAAAAAAGAAGGAACTAGAGTAGCTACTTTTTGTTCAGGGATTGTAGCGCAAGAGCTAGATGGACCCTTAGTATATGGTAGCAAAAAATACAGTGGATTCACAGCAGCGTCTTTCGACCACTTAGCTCTTGAAAAAGTCATATTGGATATCATGTTTGGAACTGAAAAAGGCGGTTTCAACAATTCCATTGTAGAGATGCAGAAAAAATTGATGAATAAATACAAAATAAAGGACGAAGGCGTTCTTAATGACGCTAAATCCATGTGGACTCTAAAATTATTACAAGATCTGCTTGGTGGTGAATTGGAAAACGAAAAAATGAATTTAACACTATTAGATTACACAGAATCGGATAAATTTCATAATCTACAAACGAGGGATTTATACAAATTACGTCAAGGAGCACCATATAAATATTCAAGAGCATTTTATGTCAGCCCGATAACATGGTTACGGGCTTTGCACACAGATGAAGGGTTAGCATTACGCGCTTTTATCGCGGATAAAAAATCAATAGAAATCCCCTTAATCCCTGGCGTTGTAAAATAACCTATTTTCAATCTTTATCCTTTTTATATCGCTTGTCTCCAACCTTTGCTTGTAATTCATGCAATTTATGCTTTAAATTCTTTACAATGTCCCTATACTCGGGATCATTGTAAACATTATTCATTTCATAAGGATCCTCTTCTAAATCAAACAATTCCCATTCAGGTTCATGCTTATCTTTACGTGCTCCTTTCTGACGCAAAGGATCACAATAATAATAGATTAATTTATATTTTAATGTTCGGATTCCGTAATGAGCATAAACTCTATGATATGTGCCGTTTACCCAATATCTATAATATAATGCATCTTGCCAATCTTTGGGCTTCTTATCATTTAAGAGTGATCGGAAACTCCGACCTTGCATTTTCTTCGGGATTTTAATACCTGCATAATCCAAAAATGTTTCTGCAAAGTCGACATTTAAAATAATAGCATCATTGGTCGTTTTTGGCTCAATTTCTTTCGGATACCGAATTAAAAAAGGCATTCTTAGTGATTCTTCATACATGAATCTCTTGTCATACCAACCATGATCTCCGAGGAAAAAGCCTTGAT
This sequence comes from Promethearchaeota archaeon, assembly GCA_014729055.1. GTDB lineage: Archaea > Asgardarchaeota > Lokiarchaeia > Sigyniarchaeales > Promethearchaeaceae > WJKO01. The sequence goes on from WJKO01000703.1 coordinate 2,047, forward strand.
CACTGGTATATATAATAATAGTATCGTCGATTAGTTTTTGTTCTTCTAAATATTTGAGGATCTCTCCCACGCTATCATCCACAGCAGCAATACATCGTAAATAATCTTTTATATAGCGTTGATATTTGAATTCTTTTAAGTCTTGATTTGAAGTGAAGGTAACAATATCGCCCGTATCTGTTTCAATTTTATAATTTTCAATTGTATCAGGCATCGGTATCGGTTCATAAAAGCCAATATTTTCCGGAGGCATGATTTTCAAGTCATGGGCATGTAATGCATTTTCAATGCTCATAAACGCATGAGCCGCAGCATGAGCTCTATTGGAATAATCATCATTAAATGTTTGAGGTATGGGAATCTTTTCATTTTTATACATATCTTTGTGTTTTTCATCGGGCTCCCAAGGACGATGTGGTGCTTTATGATGGCACATTAACATAAACGGTTTTTCTCGGTCAATACTCTTTAACCAATTGATAGACTTTTCTGTTATTATATCTGTGACATATCCATGTATTCTTTTCTTCACATCCATTTCAATCATTATCGGATTATGATATAATCCTTGTCCAGGTAAGACAATCCAATAATCAAAACCAGTTGGTTTATGTTTATTTCCTTGACCTAAATGCCACTTTCCAACCATACCAGTTTGATATCCCGCTTTTTGCAAGAGTTTTGGAAATGTCAACTGCTTATTATTCATCATTGTGGATAAAGTCGTTACGCCATTCTCATGACTATATTTTCCTGTTAGAATACTGGCACGACTGGGAGTGCATATCGAGTTGGTGCAAAAGCAATTGTTAAATCGCATTCCTTCATCTGCAATTCTGTCTATATTCGGAGTTTCATTTATTAGATTGCGGTTCGGATTATTTTTCGTATAACTACTAATCGCATGAAATGCATGATCATCCGACATGATAAATAAAATATTCGGTCTTTTTTTTTGAGAACTCATGTTTTTTCGGCTCTTATTTAATTTCTTCTTAGAAGTCTAAATAAGATTTTTATTAATTGAACTTCAACCTTTATTCATGGCAAATTGTAAAATCACTACAATTCCTAATGAATTTTCTCAAGCTTTTGAGAGTGTAATTGAAATGCTAGCCGATATTGACGTTCATTACGTAGAACTCGCGTCAATGTGGGGAAAAAACATCTTAGATCTCAATGAAGAGGAAGAAAATAAAGTTGAAAAAATACTCAATGAATATGGAACAAAAGCCAGTGCAATTCAAACCCAGATTATGAAATGTCATCCAAGAAATAGCTCTCATGCGGAACCTAATAGTAAAAAAATGCATGCTGATCTTGAATTTAATCTAAGTCGAATTGATAGGGCAATAGAGTTAGCCGAAAGGTTTAATACAAAAAACATCGTTACGTATTCATACTTCGACCGCGATGGAATAACCGAAGAAAACTGGAAGTTACTTCTGCAAGATTACGAAGGTTTAGTTGATAAATGTAAAGACGCAGGTAAGACGATGGTTTTAGAGAACGAACATGATACATACGTGGCCTTAGTAGATGATATTCAAAGAATAATGAGCCATTTTAATTCACCACATCTGCGTTGGTTGTTTGATACAGGAAATATGTTTAGACGGGTTAACAAGTTTAGTAGAGAAGATTATGATAAAGTTGGTAAATTTATCGGTTATTGGCA
>WJKO01000704.1 GCA_014729055.1 Promethearchaeota archaeon
AATGAAAAAGTTGGACGCATTGGAAAACCCGTGTCTTTACAACTTGATTGTGATCCAATCAAAAAACCCTCATTAATATCATCTTGGTGTTAATCGACATGCATCATATTCGGAGGAGGAGGGCGTAAACAGAATCCACACTTCTTAAAGCTAGCAATGGTCTGGTTCCAACAACTTTTATGATATAAGCGTTCGCATGAAGGACAACTTACCTGACACTGTTCGTCAGGATTCGAAGCAGAGATCTTCAAGCCACATTGTGGGCATTCTATTTTATGACAGATCACACATGAGATCACGCTTACCTCAAATATTGCTTTGGAGATCTGATTAAATAAGTCTATTAAATAATTGAATTGATGCCAGCCCGTTCGGAATGAACCAATTTGACTCACCAACTTCTCTCTTAAGTCTTCTCGTCCTTCCAGTTCTGATTTTAATTCGATTTTTGGAACTCCTACTGGATAATCTGCGGGTAGTTCTACTTTAAAGTCGAAAACGACACCTTCCGTTTTCATTTTTCCGCTTAACTTGACGTAAATACTATTTTCACTGGCATTGAAATTAACTTCTTTCATTCCGCCCCTTAATAACTTTAATTCAAAGTTGATTCTGGAATTCTTATCAATTAGCCATTGAATTTCCCGCAATACTTCAACGGTATGACTTTCCTTTCTCTTCCAATTTTTGTAACCTTTAACATTTTCTATTGGCGTTTCGACCAGCTGCTTCAATTCATCAGGAAATTCGATCTTCGGAGGTGCTGGATAATTAGAAATATCTACTTTTAGCGTATATTCTTTAAAGCCATATGTATAGATGGTGACATTTAATTTAGAAATAAAGCCGTCTATCATTTCTGCTTTATATTCGCCCGTTATCATTTTAGCTTCCAATTCTAATTCAGAGAGGAACCATAGTTTACTTTCGAGCTCTCTTATAATTTCAACAACATGAGGTGGATTATCTTTATTCCATTTTTTAAGAATTTCAAGATATTCATTTATGTCACCAACCATCTTCTGTAATCCTTGAGGTAAATCTAACTTAGGTCGCTCTGGGTAATCCTCAAAATCGATTTTAATTATAAATGTTTGTTCAATCGTAATTGTCAGATAGATTTCGACTTTACTGAGAGAATTCTCAATGTAATCCATTGCATATTCTTGCTGTATTAAAACAGCTTCAGTAGCAAGTTTAACGTCCTCTTGGTCTTGAGTATCGATGATCTCTTCTGGAGAATATTCTGTTTCTTGTTTCGATTCTTCCTTTTCTGTTGTTGTTTCTTTAGTCGATTGTTCTGGTTCTTGTTTAACATCTGGTTGTTCTTCTTGAATAATTTGTTCTGGCAAATCTTCTGGTTTCCATTGGGGATATTCTTGTGGTGTTATATATTCTGTAACGTTATCATCAGGATATGCATTCAGATCTGGTGTAACATATTCCTCATCTTGCGAAGAATCTTCGGACGCGGTCATATCTTGACTTTCTGATTCTGGTTGCTCGGGTTGAGATGGCGAATCTAAAGACCCTACTGATGGCGGTTTTGGATGCTCTGGTTTGCCCTTCCCTTCTTTTTCGGTTTCTTCTTGTAATACTGGTTGTTGTTTCGGGATTTCTTCCATTTGGGGTAAGGATTGTTCTCCTTTAACGGCCATCTTTACGATCCCCGCGAGTTCTGCTACAACATCAACTACATGGCTATTCTCGGTCCAACTATTGAGGGTTTCAAGCTCAATTTCAGCGGGAAGATTAGGTATCTCTTGTCTAAATGAAAGTTGTGGTGGTTCTTCGGGGAAATCTTCATCAAAGATAATATCCATAGCATATTTTTTTCCATCGTCCGTTTCATAAATGTATCCATAAAGGTGAGACAACTGCCCTTTTACCATAAAAAACGAGAAATTTTGCGCAATCAGCTGCGCTTCTTTTAATAGCCGATCTTTATCCATATGAACACCAGATAGTGCTTACTTATATAATGATAATCGTGTTTCTTTGATTTATATCTTATATATTTGAGTTTTAAAATTAATTTTCTTAATATTTTCTTAATATTTCGGATTTACTGCAAATATAAAGTTTAAATTTTTTAGCAATTTAGTTGTAATATGAGTGGACTGACTGACATAATTATTATTTCATTTTTTGCATTTGGGCTTTTAGGGCTAAGTTTTACTTTACGGAATATGCGAGATCGTCTGATAGATTCAATTTACTTGAGTATTAATGCAATTAATTCTGGATTTTTTGCACTATTAGCATTAGGTGCGATTATACTAAGACTTATGAGTGAGATTGAACTTTCAGTATTGTTTCAAAAAATCGTGCCATTTCCGTTTCTAATCATTTGCTTATCTGGTTATCTTTATCATCAAGGATTTTTACGGAAGAATCCTCGGTTATCAACTATGGTTCCCATGATAATTGGTTTTACATTAAATGTCTTATGGGATCTTTCGGTTCTATTAAATATATTATCATACGACCCAGAGATAACATTGGCTTTAGTATATGTATTCTTAGGTATTTATGGTAGCATTAGTCACTTTTTGATGTTTAGAGTGTATAAAAAAATTCTATCATACTATGATGTTTTGCAAATTCGCGCAGATCGTCTATCGACGATCTTAGTAGGCGCTAGCTCATTTACGATTACATTAGCTTTCTCTTTTGAACTATTGGGTATATATGAGAGCTGGTCAATTCAACAACTAATAATATTATTTGTAGCAATGATATTTATGGGTGTGGGAATAGGCATTCTCGTCGTCAACAAGAAACGATTTGGAGAAATGATGTATTATATTCCGATTCCTATACATAGAATACTTATATATAATTCTGGGGGCGTTTTAGTCTATTCTGAGTCTGTGTCACTTAAAACAGAAAAATTCGATTTCAATCAAGATGATGTAATCATATCTGGCGCATTAAGTGCCTTCTCCAGTTTTTTTAAGGAAATCTTAGGAACCAATGAGCTCCTTGAATATATAAAAACGACTCAATATCATCTAACGTTTTCAAGTCTTCCAAATAAGAGCGGTACATTAGTAATTTTATCATCAGGGATAAACTCTTTTATTCAAAGGTCTTTGAAGAAGTTTTCCAAAAATATAACACCAGATTTACAACAGAAAATGTCCAATTCAGATGCATTTAATTCTCTTAAGCCTGTATTAGATAATATTATAATAACTTCATTCCCATATATTGAAATTAAGGGGAAAACCAAAAAATAGTGAAAACGATTAAAAATGATATACGATGTTATAATCGTTGGCGGAGGACCTGCTGGTTCAACGGCAGCATATTATCTTAAAGATTCACAATTAGATGTATTATTGTTAGACCGTGCCGAGTTTCCACGAGAAAAGCCTTGTGGCGGGGCTTTAACGTGGCCTACCTTAGATTTATTTCCACACATATCCGAATTTATGGAAGTTGGATACAAATACGGGGCGCTTTATTTCAAAGAAGGATATAAACCATTAATCTCAGCGGTAAAAGATAGATATTTAGGTTACTTCGTGAGGCGGAAGATTTTTGATAAACAACTCCTTGATCAAGCTAATTCGGATAATATAGAAATGAAAATGGGCGTTAGAGTTATATCTGTTAAACAGAATAAGGAAAATGTTATCGTTGTTTGTACTAATGGTGAAAAATATACTGGTCGGATTGTAATTGGTGCGGATGGAACGAATTCGACTGTTAGAAAAAACTCACCGTTAGACAAATATTGGAAAAAAGATAAATTATCTTTTGTATTACGTAACGAGATCCATATTGGTAAGGAAGAAATCATCAAGCATTATACTAAATTGCATAAATCGTTTATACATTTTAGTTTTGGGGGATCTTATGGGTATGGTTGGGTTTTCAGTAAAAAGAAACATATAAATATTGGATTTGGTGCTATGACTTCGGACATATCTCCGAGAGAGGTCTTTAAACTATATAACAAATATTTTAAATACTGTAGAGATAATAAT
>WJKO01000705.1 GCA_014729055.1 Promethearchaeota archaeon
TTATTGTATTTACGCCTTTACCTTTATACCAGCCCCAACTCTCCAAGGGATGCTGATGAAAAAACGTAAATTTATGTTCTGCTGCTTGATTTGAGTCTAAAAACGTTGAATATTCTTCTAAGTCGATAGCATCTAAATTTCCTTCAGAACCAAATGGAATTGGAGGGGAAAGATAAGGACTTGAATCCAACATAGAGTATATCACATCGCCGTGTGAAAAATTTGCTGAGAAGAATGATTGAATTGTTCCCAAACGAGTTCCCATCATTGAATAATTTAGATATAACTCAGCATTCCAATCCGCATTTCTATCATGATTGCCGGCTGGATCCAAAAATCTATATGGATTTGGGTCATCACCAAATCTTGACCCATTTACAATATTGAAGTAATTTTGATATTCTTCAGTTACACGTCCTGATAAATTGAGATAATTATCTGGGCGTTGTCCTCCATGAAAGTCACCAGTTAAAACCAATGTGAAGGGATGAATGTTATCATAACTCCAATTTAAAAACTGACTTAAGGCTATTGCGTTAAGATCCGTTGGATATTTCGAGATATGAGTATCAGTTATATGAATGAACCAATGCAGACAAATATTTTCATCATCTATATAGCCAAGATCTTCAGTCCCACCACCATATAATATCGGAACTTCACCATATTCCGCTCTAGTCCTCTCTATGAGTGGATTTTCGCGTGGATGTAAACTAACTAAGAAAAAACTATAAATATTTATTGCAATGATAGTTGATAAAATGATTGAAGCTAAAACTTTTTCCATTATTATCTTTTTAGCTTGTGCCATTATTTACCACCTAACCAAGCTCCACAAATCGGACAATTTAATTCCTTCCCAGTTAAATTAGTTCCGCAATTTGGACATTGTTTGGAGCTTTTATTTCCAATTCCTCCAGATTTGGATTTTTTGTATGCCGAGATATTTGACGAAAAACTGCCAGATAATCCGCTGTATTCTGCATTTCGATTGTCTCCAATCGATTTATTATTCAACTTTGGTTCAGAATTTTGATAATAGAGCGTCGGAAAACTTAATTCATCATTTAAATCTGGTTGTTCTTCTACTTGATGAGATTTCGCCATTTTTGCAGGCTTTAGGCTGGTTAAAGCGTTTCCCAATCCAAAATAACCCATAACATAGTATATTGGTGCTATAATAAGAGGAATCAAAAGAAAACCGAGTAATTCACAAATAGTTCCTTTTTTAATTCTCTCGGCATTCTTTTTAGCATTATATCCAATATTACCTGGAAATGCTTTTCTGGTTGCAGAGAAAAACTTTAACATTCGGTTCCACGCTTTATATTCAAAAATCATACTAATAATTCCGCTAAATATTGTGATAACCAGTAAGACTAAAATTAAAAGCAAATCAATTGGTAAGAGGTACGCATAGGAGAATATGGGAGAAAATAACAAAAACACAAAAGCAATTGTCTTAAATCTGATAAAATCGTCTAAATGTGGATAATGAATATATTTATTAATTCTTCGCACTTGGATTAGGATCATTATTAAAATGACTAATTCTGCGATGGAAATCATGGAATTTAATACGGAGTTTAGCATTAAACTAGTCCCGGTAAAGCTCAGAACGCTAAATAAAAATTTTGCAATGCTAATGACTTCAATAGCCCCGCAATATTCTATATATTCGCCGAATTTAAAAAATTCATATCTCGGGATCCCAGCCATTTTCTTAATTAAAAATAAAGTAAATATACATAAATACTTGCATATATTTTTCATAGGAAATAAAAGAGGAAAACGAAGAATGAAAATTAAGAATAGATGAAGTTAAAATCTTTAATCCATAGGATAATTAGGTTTTGAACTAACAAGTGTTGTTGTCTCTTCAATGTAATCTTTCACATCGGCATCCATTCTAATGGAGGTAACAACGGTGTCAAGATTTTCCAATTGAGAAAATGACACTTCCGCAATTAAATCCCACGCACCATAGATGGGGGTACAATAGCTTACGCGCCATTCCTTGCCGTTATCATCGGATTTCATTTTCATCATTTTATCTACTATTTCCCATTCTGTCCCAATCTTTGCGAGTCGAAACAAAATATAACCGCGATAATATTTCTCTGTCATAACTATTCAACATTTACGATATTTTATAAAAGATAAAACATCAGAAGTAATTAAAAATTTAGTTTCAATTAAAACATATCTCTAAAGATATGTTATGTTTTGCTACCAATTTGGATTTTTACTCTTTTAATTTTGGTATCCGAATCCAATATAAAACCATTCAGTTCCTTAGAACCATTTCCGTATATTGTCCATATAATGTTAGGATAAACTCTGGCGATATTTTGCATATAGTCGGCATCTATTCCAGAGGGATATGCTGTATTTGGATGAGAGTGGTATATTGAGATTAAACTATATCCTTCTTCTTGGGCTTGATTCCATTTTCTATATACTAGTTCTACATCATTTAGTAGAAAATAGACGGGGCTTGGTTTAGAACTTTCAAATTCTTCTATTTTTTTACATACATAGATATAAAATGTCTCATCCTTGTTCTCTTCATTTTCATGGCTAACATTTCCGAAAATAAGACCAGCAGATTCATTCGGATATGCTTTTTTTGCAATTTGAACTAATTGACTATATTGACTTTCCGTAATTCTTAATTCATAATTTTTAATGTTGGTTTTCACAACGATATAGAATAAATTTAATTATTTAAAATTAAATGAATCATATAGAAATTTTTAAAAGATGGAAATGAAATAAGCAATAAGTAAATGAAAAATTGCTAGGGGCGTATGTTGTATTTCCGTTACTGAATCACTAATTAAACAAACAATTACTGAAGCTTTAGAGAGTAAGCGGGTAAATCAAATTGATTTATATGAGATCGCAAAAGTCTTGGACATAGAATTAGAAATCGTGCTAATGAAATTAACCCGAATGATTAAATCCGGTAAAATGATTGGATTGGTTGATCAACTCAATAATAAGTTCTATAGCGGTAAAGACTTCAGTTCTTAAGATAAGAATAAGGATGAAGATTATATCCCGACGCCAGAAGAAGATCACGACTCTTATGGACTAACGCAAGTGGATTTTATCAAATCGGAAACGAAAGAGACATCTCAAGAAGATCTCATTCGATTAGTAGTAAACTTGGGATATATTGGTAGCCATATTAGGGTTGGAGTTAATATAATAAATAAAAGCAGTCATCCAATAACAGAAGTCAGTGCAAAACTCATATATTCAAACAAAATGACCGTTTTTAAAATGACACCCGCATACGAATATGAACCTTTGGAACAAGGTCTTTCCATTAACTTCCCCAATGTAAAAGCACAATCAACTCTTAAACTTAATATTTATTTACACGCGGAGAGTTTGGGACTGGGTAAGATCAAAGGCCAATTTCAGTATGTGAATAATGAGGACTTTGTCAAATTCATCCCAATTGATAATTTAGTTTATAATTTAGTGCCGCCCACAATAATTCCTCAAGATATTGATCCCAACGAAATTGAAAGCTTCACAAAGCAAGACGGCATAAAAAAGGACGTTAGATCATATGGATTACCAGATGCAATGGACCCACTGATTGCATTCAAATATATTAAGGAGATCGTTGGTGCATCCCATAAATTCAAGTTTATTACAGAAATAGTAAATAATAAACAACAAATAGCATGGTTATTTGGTAAAACAAATTTAGGAATAGATGAAGAATACAAAGTAATGGTAGTCTGTCAAGTTCTTAACAATAAAATCGAGTTTTATGCATCTAGTAATAACGAACAGATACTTTCATCATTATTAACAGCTTTTTCAATTGAATTAAAGGATCGAATTATTAGTTCTCATGCGGTTAGTTCAGAATCAGAAATATATGATCTATATTGTTATAACTGCTGTGGAGTGCTTCCTTATTTCCCAAAAAAAGGAGAGAAAGTTGTTTGCAAGTGGTGTGGCATAGAAAATATGGTTAGATAATTTTACAATAGATGACAGTCTTTTTTCAATCAATCGATATCAGGTAGAAGATCGTCGCTCTTAGGTTTTTTTTGTTTAATTTCATCGTCTTCTTCGTCTTCAGATTCGATTTCCTCATCATTAACAGTTCTTCCATATTTCTTGTAGAGATCATTCAGCAATTCATCGTCATCATACTGTTTTGCTTCATCTAAAGTATCGAGTACTTTCAATTTTAATTTTATACTAGGCATCCAAAACATTTCGGTAGAATATTTGTACTGTATCATTGCCATAAAATAATATACACCAGGTTTATTTGGAACTATTCTGGTTTCAATGCGCAGAATGTCACCTGGTTTTATTTTTCGCAATTTATATTGTCTTGTTCGAATTTTAAAACTATTTGGTGCAAAAAAGTTCAGAATTACATTTTCCAGTTTTTGTTGTGATGGATTTTCTACGATAAAAAATACCTTATATTCCTCATCTACTTTCAATTGAGTAGATAACATAACTAATTCCAGAAAGATTGGATATGGAACTTGGTCATTTGTTATCGTAAATGATGTTTCAATTAAGTTTTCCAATAATGGACGAATTTCAATGTTAAACTTATCACGTTGTTCTTCAATGGTATATCTTTTTTCATCCCGTTCTTCTATAAATTCGTCAATTATCTTCTTGATGTATTTATATATTAGCCTATCAAATGATGAGTGTTTGTCGGAGATTGAGGAAATAATACCATGTAAATGTTCCGATCTTAACGACTCAGGGATGGCATAATCGAGGATTTCAAAAAGAAATTCTTTTAAATCATCATCTAAACTAAGCATGTCTTTTTTTACATATCTAATCCTTTCTATAACCTCTAAAGGAGATAATTTTATAAATGTAAATCCGTTTTGGACTTCTTCCAGTAAATCAGTAACTGAAATGGTATAATCTAATAGAGTTGTTTGCAGAATTTGTGAAATAGTATCATTGTACATTTCCTTAGTGTGTGTCAATCTGTTCTGGAATTCTTTTCGATAATCGCGCAAATATGGAATCAATTGTCCGTTATGTAATTTCACCACTTTCTTCTGTAAATTATGATAACGATCATTGATATCCTGGATCCAGATTTTTGCGTTGGTTAGCTTTTCTTTTATTTCTTCTGAATGATAGAGTATTTTCTCTTGTTCTGTATCTATACTATTCAAGTAGGTTTTTTTCCTGAGTTCATGCAAAATTTTGGGCAATTCATTAGCCAAATCATATATTTCTTTCATTTGGTTCTTAAGGTATCGTGCTTTTGAGCTGTGAACACTTTCAAGATTTTCAATTAATTGTTCAAATTGATCTGAATAATATGCTGGATTAGAATTCAAAATATCTTTTAAAATAGCACAGAATTCTGATGCGGATTCAAATAATACGATCTCCTTGCTAAAATCCATATTCTCCTTAGATTTTGAGACATCTTTAGCGAATTCTGCTGCGTTCTTGAAATTCCAACGTGCTTTTTCATATTGTTCCGCGGATAACTCGACCTTGAAGTTATTTTTAGATTCTATTGTATGTCTTAGACCTAATACCGCTAAATGGTAGATTTTACAGACAATACTATATTCAGAGTATTGTTTTTTTGCTGTCTCTCCGCCTATGTGTGGTAGAATATATAAATCGATGAGGATTTTAAGCATTCCGAGTCTTTTGGATAAATCTATCGAAGTTTTATGTAAATCTTCAGCGATATCAGAATATATTTTAACTACTACAAAAGAATCAATTGAGTTAACTTCCTTTAAATATTGATTAAATTTTTCATCAATAATCTTAATGCGCTTTCTTAATTCATCCTCTTCTACATTATCCTCAGCTTGATCTATTGCCTTTGGATATCCCAATACCTCTTGGACATATCCACTAAACACATCATAACACTCAAAGTGTGAATTTTTTGTTCCGCATGCAAAACATTGAACAACGGTTCCTTTAATTATATCTAAACTATTTCCGCAATTTGTGCAAGGCAGCACCATAAATCACCCACTTTGATAGATCTTTTTACCCCATTTATCTGTTCTAAGCTTATCTTCGTTTAAACTCTTAAACATAAAAAATAATTTCTTTAATTAAAAGCATTAAATTCTACTTTAAAATGATTTGCTCTAGGATCGACAATTTGTTGGAAAATCGATTTATGTCAATGCATTGTATCAGAATAATTTGCTGCATAATTTTCAACCTAAGTGAAAAAAAGTAAATATTGGATAGAGAGATATAAGTTCGGAAACATGGATTTAATGAGTAAAGTAACAATATACAATATCATCATCAAGACGCCGAATTTTTACATAACCATATCTCTCAAACTGGATCTTTTCTCCGATGGAAAGCTCTTTAACATTTTTTTCAGCAAAACCATTCGTTTGTATACCATCAGGTTTTAGTACCTTAACCTTAATATAATTATTAGCGGGTACCCATTGGATTTTTCGTATTGATACATCGAATTCGTTTGTCAAGAATGATGCTTTAAGCTTGTTTTGCTCTAAATTAATCTTATCTATCTTGACAGTAAACAAATCCTTTAATCTAAATTCATATCCAGGTGCCATCTTAGGATAACGTATTTTATTACCTTTACGGTTCATCTGAACCTTGATGTCATTTTTTGAAATATATACTCCCGCTTTTCCATTATCCGCTATAAGAATTATTTCTCGTGTACCTAAATCTTCATTATTTGGATTCAATAATGGATTAGAAACGTATTTCGATTCTGCTAATCCACTAATTTCTAATAATATAGGATTTTCGACAAACCAGTATCTATTTGCGGATTCGTCTATCAATTTCGTATTCTTTGCATAGAGCCATTTCTCTGAGAAATTAATGCCGCTTTTTGATAAACCGAGATCTAATAAAGTCTCTCTAAGAGATTCTGGTTGAATACCGCGGGCTTTCAATGATTGTAAGCTCCAAGTCCGTGGATCATCCCAACCATCATATTCGCCGTTTTGGATACAAACTCTAGCATGAGTTTTACTCAACTTAAACTCGCTACTGAAATTCAATCGTCCATATAGAAAGATCTCCGGTTTTGACCAACCCATTAAATCCCAAATGAAGTTTTCTATGAAACCTTCTTTTTGTAAATCTGCACCCCGAATTATATGTGTTATTCCCAGTTCGTGATCATCTATTCCCCAAGAAAAGTCCAATAGAGGCCAAACGCGAGTCTTATTACCAATACGCGGGTGTTCTGCATCAGATATTCTCATGATTACTTGATCTCTAACTGCGGGATCTTTTTGGTCCATACCTGTTTTAAGTCGAACAACAGCATCACCTTCACCATAATTACCATTCAACATTTTCTCCCATCGTTTGATGTGATCTTCGATTGATATATTCCGACAAGGACATTCTTTGGCTCGATTTTTGTATTTATTTCGGAATTCGTCTGCACTACAAGTGCAAACATAGGCATTCCCTTCTTGAATGAATTTCTCGGCATAATCTTTGTAAATATCCACACGATCACTCTTATATATAATATTATTTCGATCATAGTCCACATTTAACCATTTTAACCCCTCTAAAATTAGATCGTATGCATCCGGTAAAACGAATTTAGCCTTTTCGGGGGATTCTTCTAACATTTGTTTTGTAGCTCCAATGGTATCATCAAAGCACAAAATTAATTTCCCCTTATACTTTTTAACGTATTCATCATTAAGGACAATCATTCTGGCGTTACCGATATGTAATGCTCCGCTGGGATATGGAGCTAGACGCATCACAACGGGAAGTTTTTTGTCTCCTATTTTAGTATTTGGCAATTCGGGCAGCTGTTTTTCTTCTGCTTCTGTTTCTTCTTTATCTAAAGCATGTGGATCTAAATCTAAAATCTTCTTCTTTTGAGTTTCTAAGTCTAGTTTATTGACATCTTTTAGAATCTCCTTTAATAAAGGGATGATTTCCCTTGCTTTTGACCGATATTTTGGCTGCTGACCCATTAACTTACCCATAACAGGTTTCAATTGTGCCTCCCCATATTCAATAGCATTTTTTAATGCTTCAATGGTTAGGATTCTATCTAATTCATCCATAAGAAAACTTATCGAACATCACTTAGAAAATTTTTGCATTTTAAAAGTTTTTAAAATGCGTAAACATAAGCAAATACATATATGACCAAACTTTCCGAACTTCCAAATATATTTAAAAGCAAAACCATCAAGCCGAGTTTTAAGGAAGTTCATGTTTTATTAGCGTTGATTGTATTCAATCAAGATAGAAATGAGAATGGTATTGGTCGTTATAGACTGCAAGAAGAATTATGTTTAACCGAAGGAAAAGTAAGATCACTGCTCAATCGAATGAAGCACTTGAATCTCATTAAGACAGATAGTAGGATATCTGGACATGTAATTACCGATGACGGAAAGGAAATGTTGAATGATTTATTTGAGAAAATATCGCCTCCGCAACAACCATCATTTGACTATAAAGAACTCAGTTTGGGCAAACATGCATATTTTTCAATCGTTTTCCAAGCTCAAGACAAACTAACAACAGGTATCGAACAAAGAGACGAAGTTATAAAAATTGGTGGAACCGGCGCGACGTGTTTGATCTATAATGGTAAGCAATTCAATTTTCCAAATGATGATAAAGAGATACGGGTGAAGATTCCAACTGCTAATTTAGCACAACCATTGAACGAAGGAGATGTGTTAATTATTGGAACAGGCGAGGATAATTCTACCGCCCGTTTATCTACGCTGGTGGCAGCAATAAGTCTTATCGATCTCTACTAAATAAATTATAGATAGCAATCTTAATCAGATGAGGATTTTATTTCTTTTGTAACGAAACATGTTTCTGAAATAGTAATCCCTTCGATAAGTGCTATCTCATTCTCAATTAAAGGATCCAGATCGCCTATACTCTCAATTTCAACCCGGATCAAGAAACCACACTCACCTGAAAGCCTCCAAACATCTGTAACTTGGTCAATTTCCGCGAGTTCATTAGATATTTCTCTGATTTTAGTTAAATCCGGTTTAATCTTTATGGTTGCTTTTGTTGTATATCCCATCGCTTCTTTATCAACAACGATCGTGAACTTCTTTATATATCCTTCTTCCAACATCTTTTTTACTCGTCTGCGGATAGTTGCTTCTGTTTTTCCTACAACTTCTGCTATTTGGCGGTAAGCCATTCGTCCATCCTTTTTTAAAAGTTCAATTATTTTAATATCGATAGGATCGAGTTTACTTTTTCCATTCAAAAACAAATACACCGTTTTTTTCGTATTAGAATTCAATTACTATTTTCAATATTTCTGATTGATTTTTTTTATTGATTTCAATCATTTGATTACGAATTTATGGTAAGAA
>WJKO01000706.1 GCA_014729055.1 Promethearchaeota archaeon
AGTTAGACCTCATTATTAGACTTTAGACATAAATAAAATATAACAGCGGTCTAAGAGTTATTGATCTTCAATTAATTGCATAATGAATAGGTCCGTTATTTCCTTTTTAGAAAGTTCTTTTACTTCAGTAATTTTCACTTTCCTTCGGAGTAATCCAATGCTCGTTATTTCTGAAATAACATCTTCAACTGCATCTTCTTCCTTGAGTGCTCTTTTTTCCTTACTAAACACATGCTTTTGAAAATTCTTCATATATTCTCCAGAGACTCTGAATACTTTCACTTCACTTTTTGGCATAAAAAAACCACGATTCACTGTTATTATTGGTTAATGTTGCTAATTTAAAATAATATATCAATTTTATGGATATAGAAAATAAAATATTCTTCACTTCTGAAATGCAGATTAGATGAAAGATTCAAAATTTGAGAACATTGGTCAATCTCATCATTTCAGGTCCTGATGAATCGCGCCCAAATATACCGCCGTAATCATTAACAACAGCACCTGCATGAATAAATGGATTGCCTAAGTTAATTGTAGATACATCAATATCAACTTTTAGAACATCGCCTATCATTTCGACTTCTTCTTCTTTAACAATAGGATGGACACAACAACCGCTATTATTTGTTAATCCAGCTGAACCAGGATATTTAGAGTTTGCATAATCTAAAATCAATACTTCAACGTCTAATACATCCCTTACTTCTTTTACTTGGGATTTTAACAAGGTAGAAATCACCGCACCTTTATCATTTGTTAAAATTAGATTTCCAAATGCATTATCATGACAACTCATAACACCAATATTGTAACCTAATTCATCTGTAATGTCCTTCAATGCATCCATTTCGGAATCAAGAATAATTTCTGGGACGATAATTCCTCTTGAATTCATAACAATGTAGGTACCTAATAAAGAACTGCTATTTAGAGAAAAAGGATAAAGTGAAAATTCTTTTGGAAACGGTGTTTTATACGATTCAATCTTGGTATCTGAGAGACCTTGAGGATAAAGCATGAAATTATTGTTAATTGTCAAATATACGCCCAATGATGAATATCCAAAGATAGTTTCCTTAATGATTCCCATGTTTAATCTCTTTTATCCAGTTTTATGGCAAAAAGACTCTCACTAGACCTTCCACTGATTTTGTAACTCTAATCCGAAGTTTTCTTGGTGGATTTTTAATCCCATTTTCCCACATTCGGGAATTTACCTCTGGATCAATATATAAAGCTTCAGGTTTCATATGCCTAATGACAAAATCTTTCAAAGCAGTCATAGCTTTTTTACTTCGTTTCCATTTGGGTGCTTTCATAAATTCTCTAGCCAATGGCACGTTATATATACGTTCCTC
Source organism: Promethearchaeota archaeon (assembly GCA_014729055.1). GTDB lineage: Archaea > Asgardarchaeota > Lokiarchaeia > Sigyniarchaeales > Promethearchaeaceae > WJKO01. The sequence continues at coordinate 1,365 of WJKO01000706.1, forward strand.
TTGGATCTCTTCCTCAAATTGGGCTTCTGAAGCCATCATCTCTCTTTCAAGTTCACTTGGCTCTCCTTCCTCAAAGACATCCATATCCTCCATAACTTCGTCGATAGAAAGAGAATCAATATCCTCACTAGTTGTTTCAGTATCTTCTTCAGTTGATTCTTTAGATTCTTTTTGGTCTGCTTTCTTAGCCTTCTTTGTCCTTTTACCTTTGACTCGCTCTTTTACGACTCTTTTTGCGGCTTTTTTCTTCTTAGCTTCCTCTTCAAGTTCTTCTTCACTAGCTTTTACTATTACTTTCTTCTTCTTAGCCATTTTCTTCACCACTTACAAATCTATTGTCTACAATAATCATTCTTAGCTAGCATCTAATTTACTAGAACGCCAGTGTCGTCTACTAAAGGGACTGTTACGGACTTTGCCGTTTGATTTCAACACAATCCATGTGGGCATATTCCGATTTTGACGACGTCTCTTAGCCAGTCGTTTCTTTTTTCCAAATGTTTTTTTACTACCTGTAGCCATAATCATCACTATAAGATTTATTCTAATTTTTTAATTGAATTATTTTAATTATAATTTTCTAATTTTTCGATCTCGTCGTTTATTTTGAGTATTTTTTAATATTGATTTAAAATTTTCATCAGACATGGGTAAATTGAATTTTTGCTGTAAGACGCCTTGTTGGTATAATTGGATTAATTGATATTCAACGGATTCAGCAAATTCTTTTCTAACCATTTTAATATTGTTTAACCGAACCCGTGCATCTGACGATAATATAATCCTCATAATTGCTTTTTTCTTTTGCTCAATATATTGATTTTGTTGGTCTTGCAACTCTTGTTGTTTTTTTCTCATTGCTTGCCTTTTTAATTCTTCCATTCTTTTTTGTCTTAGTTTATTTAATTCATCATCCGACAAAATATCATTCTCCTTAAGATAAAAGTAATTTAGTCTTCTTCAGAAACACCTAAATGGGTGAAATATTCCACTGGTTGTTCCTTGTATATAGTATTTGCAGTCTTATCTAACAGAGACATTCCTTTAGGTGTTAAAGCCCTACCACTACCTTCAATGGTTTTCACTAAACCAACTGATTCTAGTTGTTGTAAGCATCTCCTTATTATTGCACCAGATGCGGGAAGCGAATGTTTTTTATGTACGTGATTCTTACTTCTTCCTCCGTAGATTTTTCGCAGTTTATTGACCCCAATAACCTTTTTAATATAGAGTTTTCGGAGTAATGAGGCAGCTCTTACATACCAAAAATCTTCATCAACGGGTGCGATTTCTTTAAAGCTTGCAGTTTTCCAGAATATTGATTCTTTTGGTGGTTTGATTCCATCATATTCATTCTTTAGAATCTCGGCAATAGCCTTGATTAGGTCTTGTGGGTACACATCATATACTGTCGGCATTATGAGTTCACTGTTTCTTTCATTTTAAGTTGATTTATATATTGAGTATTTTTTTTATATACAGCATTCTTTTTTATTTTTTTCATTTTAATAAAAATCAAAGCATAATCATCAATGAAAACCAAAAAATTAGATAACCTTGAAAAACAAGATAAAACATGGAAAAATTTAAAGAAATAATAAATGAAAAAGAATCTATTCGAATTGGTAAAAATGGAGTATCAGATAATCTTACTAAACACATAAAGGACCTTATTAAATCAAAAAGGATCCTTAAGATCAAGATATTGAAGTCTGCACTGTTAAATACAGAGAAAGAACAAGTAATTGCGAAATTTATAAAAAAAAGCGGATTATATCTTTTAGATGTCAGGGGTAATACATTTATTGTTTCTAAAAAAAGAATTAATGGATTGAAAACGAATAAAGCTTGTAAAAAGATAGTGGAACTTTCAAAAAGTCTATAGAAAAATGGTGATTAAATCGCATAACGAAAACCAAGAGAAAATTAGAAGACAAAAGAGAAGAACAAAGAAATACCAGCGAAAACATAGAAGAAAACCATCAGGAAAGCGAAGACGCATAAAAATAATGAAGCAAATAGCATTCGAAAGAATAAATTATCTAATGGAATCGGCAATCTCTATATATTCGCATAATAAGGAATTAGCGAATCGCTATGTAGAGTTAGCCCGAAATTATTCTAAGAGCGCAAAAGTGCTGATTCCGCGAGAATATAAACGTTTAATATGCCATAAATGTAAGAAGTTAATGGTCCCCGGCGTATCAAGTAGAACAAGGATTCAATCCCGTAAAAAAAGAGGTACAAGGTTGGTAATAACTTGTTTAAACTGTGGAAATCAAGTTCATATATTTTTTAAAACAAAAAAACATACTGGGAATCTATGAATTAACATTGAATCTTAATAGAAATTTTTTCTCTCCTCTTCATCTCATTTATGACCAGTGCTCAAT
>WJKO01000707.1 GCA_014729055.1 Promethearchaeota archaeon
CATAACCAGCCTCCCACTTTGTTGAATCTAATGCTGTGCTGAGAAATATTAAGAATATAGCGAGGATAAAGAAATTTTTTCCTCTATCAGTGAGACTGAGAGCCATCAGAATTTACCTCCTTCATTTTTCTGGATTATAGTCACTTTTTTCCTTGTTAAATAAACCAAAACTGAAATAAGGAAGACCGTTAGAATTATTATTGAATGATATGAGTCTATTGTTGCCGTTCTTGGGTTTGAGTCATCTCGATCTTCGTCTTCGTCTATGAAGTCTATTTTATCATCTGTTAATTCTCCACCAGGATAATTATAGGTATCTGTTGGATCAGTACCGAATAAAACTTCTTGATAATCACTGAAAAGGTCATTATCTGTATCCCATAAATTTGGATTTGTCTGATAATTGTCTACTCCCAATTTTACCTCTTCCTCATCATCTATTCCATCATCATCCGAATCGACATCATTGGGATCTGTATAAAAACCAAAGATACCCTCTCGGATCTCCTCGTAATCTGAAAGTCCATCCCCATCTGAATCTGGATTTCTTGGATCAGTATTAAACCAATAAATCTCTTGGAAATTATCCAAGCCTTCATCATCATCATCTATAAATATAGGTTCATAATCAGTAATGTTATTGGGTGTAGGATATTCGGGGTACAGTAAATATGGATCATCTGCGAAACCATTACCGTTAGTGTCCTCTGATTCATTATTCAAGGACCAGTGATTTCTATTCCAATTATTACCAACAGTACGATCGAGGTCAGTGGCAACATGAATTTTTTCATTGAATGAATAAAGGTACCATTTTAAAAATTCATTATAAGTAACTTTATTATAATCACACCAAGCCGTTAAATCAACTGCGATATTACAATAAAAGGTATTATTTTTTATTAAACCCCCATCAGAACTATATGCATACACACCATTATTGGCTATATCAATCGTACAATTAGTAATTGTAAAATTATTGCTTTGCGATATGAATATTGCCCTCGAATATGAATTATAAGTCGTACTCTGAAATGATGTATTATTTATTGTTGAATTATGGCTTATATCAATTTTGACTTGTTGTATATTGGAAATACTGAGATTATTATAAAAATAGGAATGATCTATGGTTGAATTCTTGCAATTATGAATTCTAATTTCTTCTCTTACGTTTGACGCGGTTAAATTGTCAACAATCACATCTTCACAACTAATAATACTCATTCCGAGATAGTTGCTTGTATTCAAATTATTAACCCGTAGTCCTGTACAATTATGCATAGCAACCCCTGCAACCTCTGCGTCCTTAAAATCATACGTTTTTGTGTAATTTTCTTCATTCAGAAGTAGTATATACTCTCTATCTCCGCAAAAATTGTTCTCAGTCGTTAAGTTTATATCTGCAAAAATACTCAAGTCATAATATTTTATCAAGACATTACCTAAACTCGATAAATCAAATGAATTATCTGAGAGCGTTGCATTATATTCATCACTTTCTATTTTAAATACAGAATAAGAACCGGACCAGCCTCCTCCAAATTTAAAATTATTCTTTCTAGCTGTTAGATTATGATTAAACATTAAAGTTATACCGCTAGACTTGGTTGATATGTTATTATATTCAATATTGGCATTATCTGCATACTGGAAATCCATTCCATATGAACTATCATTTTCTATAACATTATATGACACATTTAATGGAATTAGATATGTTTCCCCATAACTCATATATCCATCAATTGCACAATATACATCATAAAACGAATTATTGTAAATTGTTATGTTGCTTAGACCATAATTTAAATCTATACCATAATATGCTGTTGTAAAGGTATTATTCTCTATGATTACATTTTCGTTACTGTGTTCTAATATGATAATTTCTGTTGATTCACCACTTTCAAAAATACATGATTTAATAATAGTTTGTTTGGTGTTTTCTTTCAGTTTAATTTGAGTATATTCACCAGAAAATACTGAATTGATTATTTTAGTGGTGTTTCCGTAGAAATTAATGCTTGGCATATTAAGCGTGCCGATATTAATAAACTCTGACGATATGATATGTAAAGTACAATTTGTTTCTGATTCAATCCACGCGTTCCCATTTACCGAACCATTTAAAAGGCAATTATCCAAAATAAGAGTTGCATTTTCTTCTATGTATATATAGCTTTCACTCTTGAAATTAAATGTGCAGTCGATGAATTCAGCTTCGACATTTGCTTGAATTGTAATTGTATCATAAATATTAAATGTAGATGAGGTATTTGTATGATCCGTTGATATAACCCATGGATTCGTAATCTCATAGGTTGCAGCAGAAACAGAACTAAGTCTAACCATAAAAATTGGTAAGACAAATAAAAATGTTAACAGAAAATATCTAATATTCTTTTTCATATCTCTCGATCTCTTTCACTTTTATTCCTATATCTAATTTTAAAAATAAAAAATTAATTGTCAGATTTCGTTGTCTCAATATCTGAATAATCAATGCCTAAAAGTATCTGTTCAAGAGTAAAAATGTGGCAAATTAGAAGAGATAAATTAGAAGAGATAAACTAAGAAATGAAAAAGTGTATACAAATTATACCAATTTAATGATTTTCTCGCAAGCACGTTTACAATCTAAGAATACTAAACCTAGTTTTATATCCTTGGAGGTTATAACAATTAACACGGCATTCATACCTGCAGCCATTACAAGGATGTATCCCTTTGTGCCCCGTATATATACCTGCTCCATTTCCCCCTTGTCGAGCTCCAATGCAGCACGTTCTGCTAAAGACAAAATTGCAGCAGTCATAGCAGCAATTCTTGTTTCATCAACATCTTGTGGTAATGCAGATGCAATAGGTAACCCCTCTACTGAAACAATGGCAGCTCCTTGAATTTCGGAAATTGATGCGAGCAATTCTCTAAGTATATCGTCCAGAGATTCTTCTTTTGAAATTTCAATAACCTCGAATTAGTAGTTAACAAATAATTTTGTTTTATTTTATTTAAAAATTATTGCTTAATTTTTTATTTTTTTGGTTTCTTTTTAATTTTTTTATATATAGGTTGTTGATTAGATTTTGTATCTAAAATTTCTCCGCAGATTTCTCCGCACATTTCATATATAATCAAAATCATTAAAATCAAAGCTTAAATTATCGTCAAAAAATTTCTGTTTGAAGTGTTTTCCAACTAAATATGATGTATCATCAAAGATTGAAACGTCACCGCGAAAGTTCTTCAAGGATCCCTCAAACGTGTCCTCAAAATC
>WJKO01000708.1 GCA_014729055.1 Promethearchaeota archaeon
TATATATATATAAAAATGATGAATAATCAATTATAGAATTAGTAAAAACAACATTATATGTAAATCATTATGAGCGATGACGAAATCAAGAACATTCTTGTATCTTTGAAAAATATAAAAGGAATTCACGGCTCAGCTATAATCGAGAAATTTGGAGATATATCGGGCTCTGCACTACCAGGTTGGGTCGATCCAGAGGGCGTAAGTGCTATGGTGGCTTTAATATTAAAAGCAAGTCAACGTGCTACTAAAGAACTCGACCAAGGTGAGTTCCTTAATGCAATTATAGAGAATGAAAAAGGAAAATTATTATTTTCATCAATCGGCGATAAAATTATTGTCGTTGTAACCACAACGGATGCTAAATTGGGAATTGTCAATCTGAAATTACAAGCTGCAAGAGAAAAATTGATAAAATAAACTTCTTATTTCATATATTTCTTCAATTTCTCTTTCAAGATCTTTCTTGTCAGTTGGATATCGGCTTGACCTCTCGTAGCTTTCATCATTTGACCCACGAAATATTGAAATGTTTTAGGTTTCTTCTTCAGATCTTCAACAACATCGGGATTATCGCTTATAATTTTATCTGCAAGCTCATTTAACTTCTCCTTATCGGTGATCTTCTTAACACCTTGTTTTTTCATCCATTTCTTGATTCCTATTCCTTTTATAATCTTGGAGATATATTTCTTTGCAATCTTCGTCGTAACCTTTCCGCTGTCAATTGCGCTGATGAATTCATCGACGAGCTTGGGTTTTAGCTCAGTACTCGAGATTGAAAGATTTTCCTCATTCAATATTCCCATAATATCATTCATAAGCCAGTTTTTAATTGCTTCATAGTTTTCATTCAGCTTGCAGCATTCTTCATAAAAATCTGCCACTTCTTTATCTTCAGTAATCACTGTTGCATCATATTCCTTCAAACCGTATTCCTCTTGAAGACGTGCTATTCTTTCGTCTGGTAACTCTGGCATTTTTTCCTTAATATCATCAATCCAATCTTGCTTTATTTCAATTGGGACTAAGTCTGCTTCGGGAAAATACCGGTATTCGTTCTCAGATTCTTTACTTCTTAGAAGCGTTGTGATCTTTCCGTTCCAATTTCGTGTTTCTTGTTCTGTTTCTTGTCCTTTTTTCAATTTATTGATCTGGCGTTTGATCTCCCATTTTAACGCTCTTTCTACCTCTTTAAACGAATTAATATTTTTAACCTCTGCTCTTGCATGTCCTTTGATAGAAATATTTGCATCGACACGCATCGCTCCATCTTTTGTTAAATCTACTATTTCACAATGAGATATAATTGATCTTAACTTCTTGAGGAAGATTCGTGCCTCCCTTGGTGATTCTATAACGGGTTTCGTAACAATTTCTATTAATGCAATACCAGAACGATTATAATCCACTAATGTTTCGTTGGAACTTTCAATATCTCCACCTTCATGCACAAGTTTGCCTGGATCATTTTCTAAATGAAATCGATCCAATTCAATATTCTTAATTTTATTATCAAATTTTATGGAAATTGTACCTCCGTCAGCAAACGCAACCCCACCAGCTTTATTATACTGAGTAATCTGGAAATTCTGAGGCAGATCGGGGTAAAAATAATTCTTACGAAAGAAGTACATCCGTTTATTGATTTTTGAATCAAATGCATGCGCTAACTTAATAGCACAATCAATTGCATTTTCGTTTACTGTAGGCAAGGATCCAGGTAATCCCAAACAAACGGGACAAGTATATGTATTGGGTTCTTCGCCGCGAAATTGAGCATTACAACTGCAGAATAACTTAGTTTTTAGTGTATTCAACTGGCAATGTATCTCAAGCCCAATCATGGGTGTAAATTTGCTATCAACTTTCGATTTCATCAACTTTAATAACCTCCTAAATCAGGTCTTTGTTTAAAATATTTCATTTCTTGCTCAAGAACATAAGCTGTTCGGAAAATGTCAGATTCCTTGAAGAATTTTCCCATGATTTGCATACCAACCGGCATTCCATTAGAAGCGAAACCACAGTTTAACGACATTGATGGTATCCCCGCTAAGTTTATCGGCACCGTTAGGATATCCTCTAAATACATCTGAATTGGATCATCAAGTTTTGTTCCGATTTCGAATGCAGTCGCTGGCATTGTCGGACCAATAAGCACATCACACTTTTCATACGCTTTTAGAAAATCTTGCCTGATTAGTGTCCTGACCTTTAATGCTTTAATATAGAACATCTCAAAATAACCCGCGGATAAGGCATATGTTCCTAATATAATTCTTCTTCGTACTTCGGGACCAAATCCCTCACCTCGTGTTCGCGAAAATACTTCATTAAAATTCCCATCTGTATTATCTGTTTTGTATCCATAACGAATGCCGTCAAATCTGGCTAAGTTCGAGCTTGCTTCTGACATAGCAATCAAATAATACGTAGGTAGGGCATATTCAATATGAGGGAGTGATACTTTTATAATATTAGATCCTTTTTTTTCCAATATTTTTATTGCATTGCGGACTTGTTTTTCCACGTCAGGATCAAGACCCTCTCCATAAAACTCATTTGGAATTCCAATCGTAAAATCCTCAATGCCATTCTCAATTATATCAAGATAATTTTCAACTGATTCATCTACTGTAGTCGCATCCTTAGGATCTTTACCCGCCATATTTTGCAGAACTAAGGCGGAATCTTTCACGGTCTTAGATATAGGTCCTACTTGTTCTAATGAATTAGCATATGCTATGATTCCATAACGTGAGACTCTTCCATAAGTTGGTTTTATACCCGCAACCCCACAATATGCGGCAGGACAACGGATAGATCCTCCTGTATCCGAACCAAGTGACAGAATTGTCTCATCTGCAGCAATAGCCGCACCCGATCCGCCACTAGATCCACCAGGCACAAATTTCAGATTCCATGGATTGTATGTAGCTCCGTAAAAACTCGATTCGGTCGACGATCCCATCGCAAATTCGTCCATGTTAGTTGTACCGATGATTATTGCATCTTGTTTTCTCACTAGTCTTTCAATTACAGTAGAGTCATAGGGTGATATATAACCATTCAACATCTTGCTACCTGCGGATGTTTGATGTCCCTTGACGCTTATAAGATCCTTAACTGCCAACGGAATTCCTGCTAAGTTTCCGACTTTCTCGCCTTTTTTTATCTTCTTGTCAATCTCTTTTGCTCGTTTGACCGCCTCTTTTTCAAATACTTCCGTAAAGGCATTTATTTTACTTTCAACATCATTAATACGCTTAAAACATGCGAGAACAATGTCTTCAGAGCTTATCTCTTGGGTGCGAATCTTATCTCTAATTTCTATCCCACTTAACTGATTAAGGGATGGCATAATCAGAATAAAGGCTCATTATTTTTTTAATTTTTGATCAACCGCCCTCATTCATATTTAAAGTGATCTAAAACATAATTATCTTAGTTGTTTCAGCTTATATTAAGAATATTAAGATTATTAATTTCCTTAAGGATATTCTCATTATGATTTTTAAATACAAGTACGTTCAAATAAATAGTGATAATCCTACTTAATACGACTGAATTATTTACGGATTATTCATCACGATTAAAAATTATCGATAAAATATTCGATTATATTGAATTAAATGTGATTTATATGACCAAACACATAGGAAAAATAATTAAAAGTGAGAGTCACGTTATCTATTGGGCGCAAGTTGAAAACAATTTAGAGGGAGATCCTGCCCCAGATCCAAGAGATTGTGCTTTTGGAACGTTTGTAAAAATTGACCCGGTTGAATCTGAGAATTTATTACTTGTCGGTCTAATTTATGATACTATATTAATTGATCGAGATGCATTACGAGCAGGTCCTAGATTATCTCCAGATATTCAATCTACGAAACTATTATTTCCGGACTTTATTGATGAGAAAATGAAATTGGTTAAGGTGCTATTAATTGGTTATCTTGATAAAGATAAAAGACCTCATCATTCATTTCCGAATGTAGCTCCTAATTTAAATGACTCTGTTATTAAAATGGAAGAAGATGAAATTAAAAGATTCCATATTATTGATGGTGAATATAAGATGGGGTATTACAGCGCTGGTATAAGCCTTGTTCCTCCATTAATTAAACCGCTATTTTTGCGGATACTCACAAAATTAATAAAAATTTTTCCGGCTCATAAGAAACCAATTCTCATTCTGTTACGAAACAATTTAGAGTTTAAGATGAAAATGGAGCGTGGATTCTAAAAATGGCAAGACAAAATAATCCACTATCAGTTGGGCGTGCGAAAGGTCCTGGAGAACGGACTTTTGAATTTCAATTTATCACTCCCGATAAAGATAGGGTCAAAATTGGTGAGTTTGTATATTATGTTTATACAGATCAGCTAAAAAAAGAACATAAGGTTTTATGCAGAGTTGTTAACAGAAACCCACTGAGATTGTATCCCGATGTTATGCTTTCTCAACCAGTCTTGAATCCCGCCGATATTGCGTGTACAATAGATTATACGGATTCTGAAGAAATGGATTTTTATCTTATTGATGCTCAAATTATCGGATTTTTTGATGACAAGAAAAAGATATTTGAAAACCCGAGAGTTCCACCAAAACCTGGCGTTCCAATATTATTAGCGGATGGTGATGACTTAGAGAAATGGATTAACCCGATTATGCTTGATAAGCCACGCAGTGCATGTATCGGACATCTTCTAAGCCGAAAAGTAAATAAAGTACCAATATCAATCGATGTAAATGATATCGTGTCTACTCATCTTGCAGTATTGGCGGCTACGGGATCTGGAAAAAGTTATACGGTTGGTGTTGTCTTAGAAGAAATGATGATGGCTAAAAATAGAGGGGCCGTATTGGTTATAGATCCACACGATGAATATAATACGTTAGAAGAGATGGAAAACAATTCTAAATTTCACGATGGTTCTTACCGTCCTGAAGTGAATTTGCTAAAATCTGATGATATCCACATAAAATTATCTACTATGAATGCGCTGGAAGTAATTGGTCTCTTAAAAAATCTTTCAGAGAAAATGCAGAATTATTTAAGAACCGCATTCAATACGGTGAAGAAAAGACATCCAGCCTCCTTCACAGTTCAAGATATCAAAGACGAGCTTGATGGTTATTGTGTTAATAATGGACAATTGCAGCCGACAATTGACGGGATTAAGTGGCGATTGGATGCTTATTTGGAGAGCAAACAAATCATTAGCGATGTAAAACATATACATTTAAGAGAAATTCTCATGCCCGGAAAAATTACCGTATTAAATGTTTCTTCATTAAAAGAAGAAGATCAACAATTAACGGTTACCGTACTACTAGATAGAATTTTAAAGCAACGAATTTTAGCAGAGCGTGGTGATAGTGTAACAAATGATCCAGACGATTTAGATCCCAACAAAAATCAAGATTTATTGGATTATCCTGTGTTTATCGTTCTTGAGGAGGGACATCGATTTGCACCTGCGAATTCCGAATCTCGAAGCAAATACGTATTAAAAACCATACTTAGTGAAGGTCGAAAATTCGGAGTTGGAGTATGTTTGGTCAGTCAGCGTCCGGGAAAATTGGATTCAGATGTGTTATCCCAGTGTATGACACAAATAATTATGAAAATAATCAACCCAATAGATCAAAAGAATATCAGGGATAGTGTCGAGGCAGTTTCAGAAGATATTATCGATGAATTACCTGGGTTAACCATGGGGCAAGCGGTGATCGCCGGAGAAGCTATCAATACACCAGTTTTAATTAATATTAGAGAGAGAATAACAGAACACGGTGGGGATAGTCCCGAAGCTGTAGAAAATTGGAGAAAATATAAGAAAGAAGAGAAAGTACTTAAGGCAGTAGATAATCAAGATGAGCCATTACTGTAATCAAATATTTTAATTAAAAATTTCAATCAATAATTTCCATAAATAATGATATTCGATCATATTTATTGAAACAAAAAACTAATGAAACAACAAGGATATGTTAAGATGTCAAATACGAAATTCATACACGCGGCCGATTGCCATTTAGGATATAGGCAGTATAATTCGAAAGAAAGGTATAAGGATTTCAACAGATCATTCAAATGGTTACTGGATCTTACTTTAAAAGAACAACCTGATTTCCTATTAATCGCGGGAGATCTCTTTCA
>WJKO01000709.1 GCA_014729055.1 Promethearchaeota archaeon
TGAATATCAAGATGTTATAGTAAATAACAGAAAATTAGAACAAATAATTATTTCTAAAGCAGAAAACTTGTGGTTTAAGATCTTTCTTGCAGTGATATTTGGAACAATATCTTTTTTCCTTGTTAGATTCCTTGATTTTCTTAATGCAATTTTTCTCTTAGTCGGCTTTTACTTATTGAGTGTATATCTCAGTGCAAAGTTTATGTTGTATAGACAGAAAGTTCGCTCAAATACAAAACTTAGTCATAGGGCAAAAGACAACGAACACACTAAACTGGATTTTAGATATTTCATTAAAAAGGGATTTGATTGGGGAACTGGCATATATTTAATAGTTTATACAATAACTGGGTCTTTATTTTATTTGGTTTGTATATAACGTGTAAAATACAAATACTTTTGCTAACAGCTTGATGGTGAGATGAATGAATAAAAAAACCAAAATAATATTTATAACTTCGGAAATTTGTGTTTGTGTAGTATTTGGTATGATATTGCCCGCAATTATGAGTTTTAACTTTGCATTTGATGTTGATTACATAGAAAATGGAGAATATACGGGAAATTATTTGGTTACTGATGGCGGAGGAAAAATAGTCATTGTTGATAGAAAAGGACAACTATTATGGAAAACAGAACTAGCAGAAGTGTTTGTGCACGATGCCGATATCTTACCAGACGGAAATATAATGATTGGTGATTTAGCTAATGATCGTGTTATAGTGGTTAATATTTCAGATCCAGATGAAATTATCTGGGAATGGGATGCACGGAATATCGATGATATTGATTGGGAAGCGTTTGGAGTGGCTCAAGGATGGAATGAAGAAGGCATAGCTTATATTACGGACCAGAATCCTCCTCATAAATATTGGACTCATTTAAATGATGCTGATTGGATTAATAAAACCCAGTACGGGTTTTATAATGACACGATCCTCGTTTCACTTCGCAATTTCGATTTAATTGTAGAAGTCAATTACAGCGATACGAAAGAGATTGTGTGGTGGTACGGAGAGCCTTGTAATCATGAGTATTTGTATAAACAACATAATCCTGATAGACTTCCGAATAATAATACTATCATCTGTGATAGTGAGAATCATAAAATTATTGAAATCAATTATACGACTAAACAAATCGAATGGGAATTTGAGTTGGAATTTCCAAATGGGCAACTCAGATGGGCAAGGGATTGCGATGATATGGGGGACGGACGATATCTAATTACTGATTCTACAAATGCGCGTTTATTGATAATAGATAGAGAGACAAAACAAATTGAAAAAATAATACACTCTCCGCTTCTCTTTCAAGTATACGATGCAGATTACACAAATGGTAAGATTATTGCGGGTGAATATTTAAGCGGAATCGTTCTTATAGATCCAGAATCGGGATGGACCACAGGCTTAATAGGATTTCCCACGTATATAGTTTGTCTAATATATATCCTTGCGTTTCTGACGGGTTATTATTACTATCGATGCATAGATGAATATCGCAATGTCAAGAAGAAAGGATTTTTGCAAAAATTCAGGGATTACCGCGTGTATCATTATTTCATTTATGGAACGGTTATACTAACAACTTTAGTCATATTGCCGTCTTGTATGGGGTTCTTCTGGCATTACGGAATTCAAGTGATTGTGGATTATTTTATTAACTAAACCCGTTCTTTGATTTACTTAAGTTTATTTTGCTTTTTTTTTTAAGTCATCTTGAATGGTTTGGTTCTGGTATTTCTCGGAATTATCAAGATAGTCAGATATTGTTTCAAATTCTAATCCCGAGAGTTTTTCTTTTAACCAATTAATTCCTTTATTCTTAAACGGAATTAGGGAATAAAGCAATAAATTATGATCTTGAGCCATTTGTAATGCCCCTTGCTCGCGGTCTAGTAATACGAGTATTTTATTGGCTTGAGCTTTAATGTTTCTTCTCTTTAATTCGGTCTGCAATTGTTCGATGGCAATAAGTTTGCTAGTCAGACGTGTTACAAGATCATCTACCAAAATAATATTATCATTATTTTCAAAATGTCCCTCAACTATCGTGTGTTGCCCATAATCAGTTATGGCTTTTCTGAAATCTTCAATGGTTTTAACGCCTTCCATCTTTCGTGTATAACCCATAGAATAGTCTTCAAGGCAGCTTATGGCAGATGCGATTGGAACGCCCGCTGTTGCTATTCCTACTATCCGATTTACCTTTGGACATTCATTTTTAATAAGTTTTCCTAATGCATGTCCGACTTCTTTATAGATTTCGGGATAACTTCCTAAATGTCTTAAATTAATATAAATAGGGCTCCAGATACCAGAATGAAGTGTCCAACCCTCAGATCTGTCTCGATACCATGTTTTGATCATACTTGCATCATATAACATTTCAGTAATGCGTTTACCGAGGATTTCTTTTTTCTTAATCCATTGCATAATTTGAATTATACATCTAAAATAAAAATAATTGCTGTTTGGAGCTTAACAAATGCTTCCACAAATGCTTCCGCAATTTATCCTCGTGAACGTCGAATGATGACTTTTCCTAGCGTTGCCGTTCGTAATCGAAATCGTAAGATTTTATGTCCTATCTTTTCTGTTTTTATTAGGTTTCTGCTTGTATCTTTTTTACTTATCCATCCGCGCTTATACGCTTTAAATTTTTCAACAATTTGTCCATTCTCAATAAGAACAATAGGGGTTTTAGTTTTTTGAACGATTTCAAATTCAATGTTATCTCCTTCAATACGAAGTACGGTGGCTGTTATAATGCATCTATCCCCAGGACGCATAATACCTCGCATTTGAAAATTACAATCGACAATTTCTCCATCTTTTATCAGAGTATCTAAGAAATCAGTAACGACCGCACATCCTAGTAATCCATGGGCGATAACGCCTTTTAATCCCAGAATTCGGGCAATGATGTCATTTGTATGTATTGGATACGCGGTATCCGTCGTTTTTGCATAATTTTTAATCATATCTTTGGTAAGTGGTCCCCATTTGTTTGTTAACACATCCCCTTCTTTTAAGAATGTAGCATTGGTTCCTAAACCGCCTCTATTTTTATCTTTAATGAGTACGTCTTGTTGCTCACTCATAATTTAAACCCTCCCTGGCGCATTATAAATGTAATATGTGTTTTTAATACTAACTTTCGCTTAAGAGCGTGAGTTTCAAGAACAACATTAAACCACAATTTTCCGTTTTTTAA
>WJKO01000710.1 GCA_014729055.1 Promethearchaeota archaeon
AAATAGATCATTTTTAATAAAATAGTAGTCAGTTTTTCTATTATTTGATTCCTGCGCCATTCATAATCAGATAGCAAAAATCGTTGATGAAACGAGTAGCTGGTGCGCCGTCAACGAGATCATGGTCAATACTAAATGTCAAACATAGATGTTCATGCCAATCCACACCGCCATCTTTCGCTCTTACAGGTCTTTCACTGATTCCCCCAACCACGATTGTTAGAGGTTTCGGTGTTATTGGGATGGCCCATCCTGCCCCCTCGCTGAACATTCCTATTGCCGTAACGCCTACTGTTCCTCCCATTTGCTTTTCGAGTCTTGGATCTTTATAGACTTTCTTCCAATACCATCTTCTAAATAATTTAGGTAAACCTGCAAACCAGACTCTGGTTTCATGTTCATCTTCTTCCTTTGGATCTGTCTGCTTTTTTGTCCGAATCTCTTCTGTAATTTCAGCAAGAGTTTTTTCGTTTGCTTTTCTTACGATATGTGTCATCGGAAATTTCCGCCCGTCTACTTCCCGTTCAACTATCGTAGATACATCAACATCGTCAAAAATATAGAGTTTTTTGCCCTTACGAATTGCTTGCATATATTTATGTTTATCAACGGCTTGTGCGAGACAATAAATAATAAAACTTGTAAATGAATGGGTTTTACCAGTTTTTTCTTTCATCTCTTTAAGTAGATTACGCGGTTTTGATACATCTACTTCTCCAATTCCATGCACAATATTCTTTTTACTCGCGGTCCACATTAAATCGGTAACTAAATTTCGCATCGTTGGAAATTTTTTTACCTTAAAAGACCCAACTAACTCTTCATCAATTTCAAATCCTTTCATAAATCATCCACAATAAAATTTCTGCATACTAACTATATAAAATATCATGAATTATCTCAATCATGTCTTTCTTTATGTTGTTTATGTTTATTTCTCTATATATTGCATTTCATTTCCATTAATATTCATTTCTTTTTTTGATTTGTTCATAATGAATACGCCTCCTATCGCAAAATTATGATTAATCGATGCATAGCTCACCTTCTCATTTAAGTAAATATGGGGACCAAATCCTTTAAAAAATGTATTGTTAACTGAAAATCTTCCTTCTTTTACATTTATAGCGGGATTATCTTCATGCTTCCAACCTTGCATATTAGATTGCGAAATTGAAACAAATCCGTTTCCCGCTATTTCCACTATTTTGGTAAAGTCTCCCCAAAATGCTGAATTGGAAATTTGGATTGTGCCACTGAAATCTGGGCTCGTGACAACGCCAATCCTTTCCATATCTACTTCACCTAATGGAAGGCAAACGAATTCGGCGTTCGATATAAGCAATCCTGGAGACTGAGTCTGCTCTGCAAGCAAACAATATTGAGATGCATCACTTCCGATTCCTAAAAAGTTTCCATTACATGCTCCAGCTTCAGTTTCTATGAATTTATATCCAATACGGGCACCAAATACAAAGGTATTCAAGACGTATTCCCAGTCTGTTCTTCCAAATATGAAAGCTTCTAAATTTTTCTGCATTTCCGCACCAATGCTCAGATCAAGGTTTTTTTTCACAGATTTTAGATCAGAATAGGATCCTTCGTGACCACTACGGCTCCAATAGTGCGGATTGAAGTGCACGTTTTCGATTCTACCGATATCTGTTGTTTTATTGACATAGATTCCTCTACGTAAAACGCAACCAAAGACATTTCTAATTGAATGTAATTCGTTCGGGCAGGATCCCATGGATATTCCGTTATAACTATTAGTAAGGGTTACATTGTCTATGGTATTATGCATTCCAATACCTTCTATTGTCCAAGGATATGGTTTAATATCATTTATAGATTGTTCTGGATATAAAATGGTTACTCCGTCAAGACTTGAGTTTGGATTCATTTGGATAAATGGTTTGTCATTTTCATTATCTCTACCTGCAAACGCGAGTAAAACAGTCCCTTTAGCAACCAAGCCTTGATGTGGACCATTCCAAACACCTTTCAAGCTAGTACCTTCTGGAATATGTAAGTTGCCCTTTATTGTTAATCTTCCTGCAGGTAGTTGAACTAACCCCCCTCCTTCATCCCCAATTGTATTCATAAAATCTTGAATCTTACTTGTCTGATCTTCCGTAACATTCGCCCTTATTTCATAGTGGTTAAAATCCTTGTTTGATTCCATTTTACTCACATCATCTAATTATTCTTATGAAAGTAATTTAAGCCAATTGTGGTGACTTATTAAGAATATAAAAATATAGATACTCTATAAATTTTAAAATTGACAAATGCATGATTAAAATAAATAGGAAAAGATTGTAATAGTTTTAATTTGTAAAAGCCAAACCAAGTAGGTTCTTTACAATGCGGGATGAAAAAAAATACGAACATAAATATATATATAAATATCCATGGTTAGAGGGAGGACGGGAAATATTTGAAAAGGATAACGAAAGTGCCCAGATTCCCACTACGCAACTTGAAATGAAGAGAAAATTTGTTCGTTTATTTAGCCAGAAGTTTGAAGATTATCCGCAACTCTATCAAAAAATAATTCAAGCTATTTATAGTGCTCTGGATAAGAGAGAAGAAGGAATGGTTATTTCTGAAGAAGAATTTAATATTGTATTTTTTTATGTGATCAAGACAATTCTCGCAGTATATAATAATCGTTTCTTAGATAATCATGTTGCAAACTTCATTTCAAAAATTTATTATAAAGATATGTCAAGTCACAAAAGAAATTATAGAGAGATCTATAAGATAGCCAATTATATGGGTTTAAAATGCCAATATAATGAGGCAAATCCAAAAAAAATTCGAAACACTATTTATCATTATTCAATTAATTTTGATAGTTATATTCCTGCCGCTAGTCTCTTAAAAGATAACTTTTGGGCTGTTATCAATAGATTTATGGAAAATGGTGTTGTATATCTATTCAAAGATGATGTTATCCGGCTTTTACAAGAGAAAATCAGAAGAGAAGTAATACCGCAGAGACTAGGTAATATGGATGAACTACGCGAGATTGTCGAAAAAGTATCCGATATGAAAGAAATATTGAAGAAAATCGATGATAAAATGCAATTGATAAAAATAAAGTTAAGAGAAAAAAGGGAAAAGCAAGGCTACACATTATTGGATGACGAGGTCAAACCCGGCTATGAAGAATATCCGCCATGTATTAAAGTAATATTAGATAAAGCCAGTAACGGTGAAAATCTTGTTCATACTGAGAGATTACATATTGCGTTTTATTTTGCTAATACTAACCATTCTGTTGAAGAAACCGTTGATGTTTTCCGCACTGTGCCTGATTTTGATGAAAAAATAGCCCGTTATAATGTTGAATTTTCTCGTGGATTAAAGGGTAAGGGAAAAAAATATAGTGTTTATAATTGTAACACGTTGAAGTCGGAACACTTATGTACTGCCGATGATCCAAAGTTTGGAGATCCTATATGTTCCAAAGGAGTTAAAAAAAAAGGAAAGAAGTATTTTATAAAAAATCCGTTAGAATTTTCCTTCTGGTATCGAGTTAGAAAGAGTAAAGAGAAAAGGAAATCAAAACGACATAATTCAGGTGATGAAAAATAGATACCAATTTGTTTATGAAAAAGAAATTTGCTCTCAAGTACCTTGAATTGACGAAGAAATTTCCCATTGTACCAAACCTACC
>WJKO01000711.1 GCA_014729055.1 Promethearchaeota archaeon
AGTTAATGTATGATTTAGAGCAGCGGTTGTGCGAAATAACTGATATGGACGCATTTACATTACAACCCGCTGCTGGAGCGCACGGAGAGTTTACCGGGATTACAATCATAAAAAAATACTTAGAATCAAGAGGAAATAAAAAGAAGTATATTATCGTTCCAGATTCCGCACATGGAACGAACCCAGCAACGGCATCTATGTGTGGCTATTCAGTCATTGTTATTAATTCAAACGACGAGGGAGAAATAAATTTAAATGAACTTGAATTTGCAATGCAAAATGAAGATGTCGCTGCTTTAATGCTCACTAATCCAAATACATTGGGATTATTTGATAAGCATATATTGGAGATCACGGATATCGTGCATAAATATGGAGGATTATGTTATTATGATGGCGCCAATATGAATGCAATGTTAGGAAAGTGTAAACCAGGAAGTATGGGATTTGATGTCGTTCATCTTAATCTACATAAGACTTTCTCAACCCCACATGGAGGAGGAGGTCCTGGATCAGGTCCAATCGGTGTAAAAAAAGTATTGGAACCATATCTCCCCATCCCCCGAATTCGTAAGAACAAAAATGCCTATTATTTGGATTATAAAATGAGCGAAAGTATCGGATCAGTGAAAGCATTTTATGGGAACTTTTCTATTTTAGTAAGAGCTTATTCATATATCGTCTTATTGGGTAGAGATGGACTAAAAAGAGCTTCAGAATATGCCGTGTTAAATGCAAATTATTTACGGAAAGAATTATCAAAATCTTACAATATTCCCTATGATCGAATTTGCCAACATGAATTTGTTATCAATGATAAACATATACCAAATGATATAAACACGTTCGACATTGCAAAACGACTTTTAGATTATAATGTGCATGCCCCGACTATATATTTTCCATTAATTGTCGAAGGAGCAATGATGTGCGAACCCACTGAAACCGAAAGTAAGAAGAGTCTTGATGATTTTATTGCAATCATGAATAAAATCCATAAAGAAGCAGAAGAAAAACCGGAAATACTAAAAAAAGCACCAAATAACACGACAATAGGGCGGTTGGATGAAGTCTATGCAGCAAGACATCCAAATCTGAAATATAAATAGAATTTAATCATAAAAAAGTTGCTTAACTAACTAGAATTAATTAACTAAATCTTAATTTCGCAATTCCGCGGATCATTATCGATGCTGCATCTTCTAATAATTCTATTGGTATCCTCACTTTTTCTTTGTCTTCTGCAGAAATTACAACACGATATTCTGTATCCCCAGTTGGAATATATATTTTGTTAATTCCCAACATTTTTGCTGGAGCAATTATCTGCTCAAGCATTTCTTTCGCACTGCCTTTTTCAATTAATATAATCTCATTTATTTCGTAAAGCTCTTTTATATATGAAAGTAGATCCTCTGTATATAGTACCCTATTTCCTTTTCCAATAACTAAAAAAACAATTTCACCGACATCAACCGCATTATAGAAACTAGCAGTCTTTAATTGCGGAAACTTCTCCCCACGTTCTAATTCAAGTAAATCAGTCGCTAGGTCAATATCAAACTGAGTGATATAACCTTTATCAAATTTCTCTTGACAAGCAAAGCATAAAGCACCAGATATACAAGCCTTACATACAGGTAATTTCTTCATATTCTTCACAACGCTCCAGATTATAAATCCCTAGAAAGATAATTTAATGACGAGTGAACGTTGGAAGTTATCATCATGAAGATTTATAATTCGATTATTTCACAATCGATTCCATTAATTAATGCATCCGCATTCTGCGGAGATGTCTTATAAACGTAAAGATACTTCTTAGTGCGCAGTTTCAATTTCACGACATCACCGCTCCTTTTAACTCTACAATGCTCGGATATTTTCGATAACTCCTTAAAATCATCTTCATTAAATATTTCTACAGGCATTATAACACCATGTTGAGTTTGTATTTTTACGTTCGTTAATTATCTATGTTAAATAAATTTTTTCATAGATAGATTTTTTACTAAAAAAAAATGCCAAATTTTTAATTAAATGATATGTTTCAAAAATTAGTGAAGAATTATGCCTATATCTGATCCGCAAAAACGAAAAATTGCTGCTCATCATTTATTATATAAAACGGTTTGCAGAAATTGTGGTGCTTTGAATCCATTTAGGGCTAAAAAATGTCGAAGATGTCATTGCAAAGATTTAAGACAGAAGAAACGTGAAGTTGGGAAAAGATAGGATAAAAGATTTTCTTTTAAGAATTCTATTTCTTATTTTCGTTTAACTACTTTTAAATAAATTTAAGATTCTAATTGCTAAATAAGCCGCATTCTTTCCGTTGTCAATTCCAACACAAGCAACAGGCACTCCTGGAGGCATTTGGACAATTGAAAGCAAGGCATCCAGGCCATTTAATTTTGCATCGACTGGAACTCCAATCACAGGTTTGTCTGTTTTTGAGGCCACCACACCTGGTAATGCTGCACTTAATCCTGCCACACAAATGAATATCTTAGCGAGACTATTTTTCACATACTCATCTAATTTGTCGGGATTCCTATGTGCGGATATAATTTGGAGATCGTATGCA